>NZ_JAQUZF010000002.1:54510-82858 GCF_028691475.1 Anaeromusa sp. | reverse complement strand
CAGTAAAAAATACCCGCCTATAGCGGCAAAAACCGTCTCTAAGCTTAGAATCAGCGAAGCCTGTGTGGGCTCCGCTCGTTTCTGCCCGACAATCTGCAATGTATAAGCAATGCCTACTGAGCCGATTCCGCCATATAAGATCGGAGAAAGCGCCCCTCGTATTCCAGCCAAGGTTATTGTTTCGGTAAAAGCAGCAACAACCAAAGAAAGAAGAGCACAAGTCATAAACTGCCACAAGGCCAAAGAAAGCACCTGCACTTGGGATGCAAAACGATCAATCCACAAAATGTGCATCGTCCAAAAAACAGCACCAAGCAAAACCAATAAGTCGCCAAAGGCCAAGGTTAAATCCTCGCGAATGCAAAGAAAGTACAACCCTAAAAGCGATAGCAAACATCCCAGCCACAAAGAAAATTCCACACGCCGCCCTAAAAGCACGCCGCTCAAAGGCACCAAGACAATATACATGCTAGTTACAAAAGCAGCCTTGCCGGCTGTTGTATCGACAATGCCAATTTGCTGTAGCGACGCCGCCAAAAACAAAATCAAGCCAGCCACTACGCCAATTCCAACGACGCGAAAACGAGGTAACGATTCTTTAGCTACAGGCTTGCGATACTGTTGCCACCATAAAAGAGGCAGCAATGACAGGGCTCCTAGTAAAAAACGAATGCCATTAAATGTAAATGGTTCCAGATATTCCATGCCTACTCTCTGCGCCACAAAAGCCAAACCCCAAATACCGGCCGTTACAAGCAGAGCTACATTGGCTTGCCATCGCATCGTCATTCACCGAAAAAAGAGTGGTAGTGAACCCAATTTTCCTTGCGTTTGGGGCCGCGTACCTCTTTATTTTGCAGCTGCTTATGTCCTAGAACAACGGCGTATAAAGGACGAAAGCCTTCAGGAACAGCTAACTTTTCACACAAGTCTTGTCCTTGACCGTTGATAAAAGGAAAACCAGCAAAACCAACCCAGCAGCTTCCTAAGCCCAAGCTTTCCGCAACTAAAAGCATATTTTGCGTAGCGGCGGCACAGTTAGCTTCCGTCAAAATAGCGTCTTCCCGTGCGGAAACTAAAACAGCAACAGGCGCATGATAGAAAATATCAAAGTCCTGCTTAGCCAATATTTTATGAACAAAGGCTTCCGAAGAGTGTTGAGCAGCCTCGCGAAAACGTTGGTTCAATTCGGCAAACATCGCCTTATCACTAATGACGGTAAAAAACCAGGACTGCTGGTTATGACCACTAGGAGCCCAACGCCCCGCCTCCAAGATCACTTCCAAATCAGCGCGGCTTATCGGCTCTTCCGTGAATTTACGCGTACTGCGGCGTTTTTTTATTAAATCCAATAGTTCATTCATAATCATCGCTCCCTTTTACAGTTCCATCCGCTTTTTCCATTAAGGCCATATTATCAAAAGAAAATATTTCACTTTCTTCAATATAGCGGCGGACCATTTTATCACTATGATGGCCGGTTTGCTTCATAATATGCCGTTCTCTAGCGCCAGCTAAAGCCGCCGAGGTGGCAAATCCTCGTCGCAGGCTATGCCCTGCGTAACGTTGCGGATCAGCACCGGTGCGCTCCGCAAATTCTTTGACCGTTCTGGCAACCGCCTTATCCGAAAGACGCTGTTGGCGAATGCCGCCGTTTTTGGTCAAAGAACGAAAAAGAGGACCGCTGGTAAGCCCCGAAATATCCAACCAGGCTTTGATGGCGCGCACAGGGCAAATTTCCGGGCGCTGACGGCGATACGAAATTCCTTTATATTGGCCTTTGCCATCTGGATCATTTTTCGCCTTGCCCAAAAATACTTTGACGCCTTCTTGGAAAAAGGTTAAATCTTCTACGTCCAAGGCAACTAATTCAGAACGCCTAAAAGCGCCGGCAAAGCCAAATAAAATCAAAGCGCGATTGCGAATCCCCAACGGCGTAGGGTCAAACACATCGGGGACTTGCGTTAAATCCGACCACATCACAGGCAGCTTCCCTTGTTGAAAGGTGCCTTTGGCTTTACGAATGCCTTGCAACGTCATTCGCACATCAGCCGAAAGAGTTGGGGACGGGCAGCCGGCCGCTTTATGGGCTTCAGAAATGGCGGTTGCCTTACGGGAAATAGTATTTGCTTTGATAAAATCAGCCAAGTAACTGAAATACTCTACAAGCGTTTCTGGCGTAGCCGGAAGCTCTGCATATCCGTGGTGACGGCACCAATAGGAAAAATCATCCCAGTCGCTTTGATACGCTCGGATCGTATTGACCGCCTTAGAAGAGGTCATATAACGAATAGCCTGTTCAGAGTACTTGCCGCGCCGCCAGGGACGCAGTATGACAGACGAAGATAAGGAAGAAGCCATTCGAACACACCTCCCAAAATCGAGCAATATCACTAAAACTCTCTTGATTATACCATAAAACAACACCTTGAAATGTGACCATCTTGTTACAAACGTCCGCAACAAGCTTTGTAACACATACCATAGGAGTTGACAAAAAGATCAGTAAGAATTACTATACATATGAACACATATTCATATGTGCAATGATTATTACGATGAGGTGATAGTTATGACCGAAACGACATGCGACATATGTGAAGAGCATTGTGAGCATCCCGAGCGAATTGGCTGCGCCAAGGCAGGCATGCTGCCGGACACAACGATATTACAGCTAGTAGAAACCTTTAAAATTCTAGGTGACGCCACTCGGATCAAAATTTTGTGCATATTAGCGCAACAAGAGATGTGCGTCTGCGATATAGCTGAAACTCTCGCCATGGGACAGTCCGCTATTTCACATCAATTACGCGTATTACGCAGCGCCAGACTGGTAAAATATCGACGCGAAGGCAAGGCGGCTTGGTACTCCTTGGACGACGACCATGTAGTCGACCTCATGAAACGAGGTCTAGAACATGTCAGCCATACGTAAGGAGAAACCGGAGGTGAGTACATTGGACATGAAAAATAAAGAATGCAGCTGCTCTTGTTGTCACGAAGTAAATCATGAAGTTGCTGAGTTACTAAGTAAGGAGCCTACGGAGAATACAAATACAACGGATGCATTTCGCATTGAAGGCATGGATTGCGCAGACTGTGCTGCAAAACTGGAAAAAAAGATCAAAGCTTTAGACGGCGTACAGGCTGCTACAGTAAACTTTGGCGCTGGAAAATTGACCGTGGAACACTCTTTAACCGCTGCCGCTATTATTAAAGCCATAGAGCAAGCAGGCTACCAAGCTTTTAAAGACGGGCTGAACCGCAGGGCTGAGGTTTCAACTCCCCCTTGGTGGCGCAAACCCAAAACGCTGGCAACCATTCTTTCCGGCGCTTTCCTCCTGCCTGCCATTATATTGGAGTGGGGCGGAGCTGGCGAAGAGATTCTTATACCGCTCTATATGGCGGCAATGCTTCTTGGGGGCTACCATGTGGCCAAAAGCGGCCTATACGGACTAAAAAGCTTTACTATGGACACTAACTTTCTTATGACCATTGCCGCTGTCGGAGCCGTGGCAATCCGAGAATGGGGAGAAGGCGCCATGGTCGTATTCTTGTTTTCCCTGGGTAATGCGTTACAGGCGTATACGCTGGATAAAACAAGACATTCCATTCGCGCCCTTATGGACTTGGCTCCGCGTGAAGCATGGGTTCGCAGGAACGGCCAAGAAATCCAGTTAGCGGTAGAAGAAATTGCCATAAACGATGTAGTTCTTGTAAAACCAGGCGAACGCATTGCCATGGATGGCACGGTAACAAACGGCATTTCTTCAGTAAACCAGGCTTCCATTACCGGGGAATCCATTCCCGTTGAAAAACAGCAAGGAGATCTTGTCTATGCCGGTACAGTTAACGAAAACGGAGCCTTAGAAGTGACCGTGACGAAACTGGCGGCAGATTCCACACTGGCAAAAATCATGCATATGGTAGAGGCAGCACAAGCGCAAAAAGCGCCTATGCAGCAATTTGTTGATGTCTTTGCCAAATACTATACGCCGGCAGTCATTTTAGCGGCCTTGAGCTTCATAGCCATTCCCACAGTGTTCTTTGGTCAATCTTTTGACGTTTGGTTTTACAAAGCTTTGGTGTTGCTGGTTATTTCCTGCCCCTGCGCTTTGGTTATCTCTACTCCTGTATCGATTGTATCGGCTATTGGCAATGCCTCCCGACACGGCGTATTGATTAAAGGCGGCGCTCATTTAGAACAGATGGGTCGCATCGAGGCGATCGCCTTTGATAAAACCGGAACACTTACTTCAGGGAAGCCGGTAGTAACAGATATTGTTCCTTTGAACGGCATCGCCCGAGAAGAACTGCTCTCCCTGGCGGCGGCGGTAGAAAAATGGTCGGAGCATCCCTTGGCTAAGGCAATTGTCGCCCATGCAGGAGATATGCCCATGCAAAGCATAAGTAATTTCCAAGCGCTGCCTGGCCGTGGAGCGCAAGCTGACGTGGCCGGACAAACAATTTATGTAGGCAACCGACGTTTGTTTGAAGAAATAGGCTGTGTCATTGCCGCAGATGAGTCCCGCTTAACTAGGCTGGAGGAACAAGGAAAGACTGCCATGCTGGTAGGAACCAGCCAAAAAGTGCTGGGGGTTGTGGCTGTAGCCGATACCCTGCGTGAAGAAAGCGTCGCTTCCTTAAACGCGCTCCGAAAAAGCGGCGTGCGTACTATAGCCATGCTTACCGGCGACAACGAGCGCGTGGCTAGGGATATTGCGGCAGAACTCAATATCGACGCAGTTTACAGCGAATTGCTGCCGGAAGATAAAGCGACAGCGCTAAAGCAGATTTCCAGCAAATACGGTCGCATAGCCATGGTAGGAGACGGTGTAAATGACGCCCCAGCTTTAGCCACAGCAGACATAGGAATCGCTATGGGGGTAGCTGGTTCGGACAGCGCTCTAGAAACGGCTGATATCGCTCTTATGTCCGACGACTTAAGCAAGCTGCCTTATATCATGAAGCTTAGCCGCAAAACCGTGGCCATCATCAAACAAAACGTTACTTTCTCCATAGCTATAAAACTGCTGTTTGTCGCAGGGACCTTTTTAGGTTTCGTGAATCTTTGGCTGGCTATTTTAGCTGATACAGGAGCTTCCTTACTAGTTACGCTGAACGGTATGCGTTTAGCTAAGAAAATAGGTTAAGAGCTGGAAGAAAGTTTTTGAAAGCTAATAGATTCTCAATTAATTCTCATTTAAATTGTAAGCCGGGAAAAGCGGTGTTATATGCTTAGGCTATCGCTGCAAATCAGAACATTCTCATGCTGGTTCTTGCAAAAAAACCGTTTACGACGCCTTGGTGGCCGTAAACGGTTTTTTTATAGTCCAACACTAAAACGCAGATGGTATGAACGTAGCAGCAGTAGAAATAAAATCACGCTTAATTGTGATGTAAAAGGCAAGAACATAAACCCCTATTTTACATACAATATTCCGTCCGATAATTTATACTTATCGGACGGAATAGAAATTTACACAAATACAATACCCTATTATAGCTTTTCAAACGGCGCAAAACCAAGCTCTTCCCACAGTAAATTATGCTGCTGCTGTGCTAAGGCACTCAAACGACGATGCAGCAGCCATTGGCCATGAGCCAAGTTCTTGAAAAAAATTTGCTCCAGCGGAAAAATGGTGTGAGCTGCCATTTGCTTATACAAACTTTCCAGTCGTTCCAGCCAAGCTAAATATTGCCATAAACGCCCTAGCCAAAAATAGTCTGTTCCCGTTTTCTCTTGATTCTGTTCCTGCGACAGCTTCGCCCAAATTTGCTGCCGCTCAATAAGAGCTTCTGCATCGACTTCTGGAAGAATCGAACGCTCTGCGCTTGTCAGCCATTGCACATATTGCTCTTGAATCGCTTGACAATGCCTCCAAATTTCCAGTTCCTGCGCGGAGGCGCCAGGAGCCAGCATTTCTTCCAGGGCGGCAATGCATGTTTTTTCCATTTTTTTAGCTACTTGCCAACGTGTATTTGCACTCATTACCCATGTTCTCCTTGCATATATATAAGTATAAAGGAAAGGCCCTTTCTTGTAGAAAAGGCCTTTCCTTTCGCTCGCAGCGTTTTTATTGATCGGCCCGCAATTTGCCGCCTTGACCCAAGTTTTCTTTCGGCATATCCCGCATAATGATGGTTACTGCCGAAGTAGGACAAGCCGCGGTTTCGGAAATGGCTTCCGTTACCCGTTTAACCAGTTCCCGCTTCTGTTCGACTGTACGCCCTTCAATCAAATCAATCTGTACGATAGGCATTATAAAACCCTCCTCTGCTAATTTTGCCGAATGATATCAGCAAATATAAACTATTCTATTCGCCGTGGAACAGTAATATCCTTTTCCTGTTCCGATTTTCTTTGGCGGCGCTTGCGCCACCATAAAGCTCCATACACTGCTATAACAAGTAAAATTACTGCAATAAGGCGTCCCATGTTTTCGCCGGCAAAAGCTAAGTCATGACCTAACAAGACTTTAATAACCACCGGCGGCAGCTTGCCGATAACCGTGGCTAAGAAAAAGTCTCTTACCGACATGGCGCTAATGGCGGCTACAGCCGTAATGATGCCGGAAGGCGCCAACGGCAAAAGTCTAGCCGCAAGCAACGCTTTAAAGCCGTTCTTGGCGCTATACGCATCCACCTGTTTTAAATAAGGGCTTTTCGATATCCAGCCCGCCACTATATCTCGAAAAAAGTAACGAGCAAAGACGAACATAACCACAGCGCCCAAAACTTCACCGAGCCAGGAAAGAAGTATACCCCAGTAGAGACCAAAAACAATACCTGCCGCACCTGATAAAATCATGAAGGGAAATACAATTGTAAAGGTCATTACCACAAACAGAACCAGCGTCACCAACACCGCCGTAGCCGTGCCGAAAGAGCGCAAGTACTCCGCCAGCGCCGCAATATCGCCTGTTTCAATAATTCCATAGGCATGCTGAAAAAATTCAGGCTGCCATAAATAAACGCCTGCCGCCATGGCTGCGACTACAAACCATCCTATAATTTTCCCCATTTTTACCCTTCTCTTTCAATATCGTTTTACTTCTCTTATCTTATCATATTTCCACCAGGCGCGACGAAGATTTTTATCACCCGCACATCTTGCAATGATCCTTCCACTGTGCTACAATATTTTTGTTATAGATAGCTACAGAAATTTTGTCTCTTGACATAAAGGAGGTGGAAACGATGGCCAATGTTTGCGAAATTTGCTCCAAGGGTGAAGTTAGCGGCTTTAACGTCAGCCACTCCCACTTGAAAACCAAGCGCACCTGGAAACCCAACATTCAACGTGTGCGAGCTGTAGTAAACGGAGACATTAAACGGGTCAACGTTTGTACTCGTTGCTTACGTTCCGGAAAGGTGCAACGCGCCATCTAAGGTGTTGTTGCCTTAAATAAAAGCGGAGCTGGATTATCCAGCTCCGCTTTTATTTTTTAGTTAAAGGGAACGTGACACAGAGTAACTGAGTAACAGAGAAAAGCCAGAGGGTTACGATACAGCTTATAAAATCCATTAGCCGTTCTTCTCTTGCGCACCCTCACTCTACTCCCTATACTCCTGTTTATAATCCGTTACCTGGTTCTTCTCATGCATACCCTCACGTGACTCCCGCGACTCTTGTTCAATCTTCTCCGCGATCTTCTCCGTGGCCTTCCCCTGCAGCCTCAAGGCGCAGCTCTGCTAAAGCCTTGCTGTCAAAACTATATTTTTCCGTACAAAAATGGCAGACAATCTCGGTTTTCCCTTCTTGCTCCATAGACGCCAATTCTTCAGGTCCCAAGCTGATCAGCATGGCTTCCACTTTCTCGCGAGAACAAGGGCAGGAAAACTGCAGTTCCTGGCGGTCATGAATTTTTAAAGGCAGTCCTTCCGTCAAGGCTTGCAACAACTTTTCCGCTCCTTCTTCTTGGAGCAGCACGGTCGAAACCGGCGGCAGCTTGCGCAGGTTTTCTTCTAGTTTGGAAATTTCCTCGTCCGTCGCTTCCGGCATCGGCTCTACGAAAAAGCCGCCTGCTGCTTCCACCTGCAAGTCTGTCTGAATACGCACGCCCAAGGCTACGCTGGAAGGCGTCTGTTCCGAAATATACAAATACTCGGTAATGTCTTCCGCGATTTCACCGCTCACCAAAGGACTTGTACCGGTAAAAGGCTGCTTCAAATTGGTAAAACGCGTCACAAACAACTGTCCCTGGCCTACGCCAGCCCCTACCGGCAGCTTGCCTTGCTCGTTTAAAGGAAGATCCGCCAAGGGATGCGTCACATAGCCGCGGACCATGCCATTACCATAGGCATCGGCCACCAACTCGCCCAAAGGGCCGTCGCCTTGCACCCGTACGGTGATGGCTTCATTGGTTTTGAGTTTGGCCGCCAAAAGCAAGCCCCCTGTCATCAACCGCCCCAAGGCGGCAGTAGCCAAAGGAGACAGCTGGTGGCGACGTCTAGCCTCTTCGGTCAGTCCAGTAGTTACTGCCGCAAAAAGACGAATACCTCCGGCAGTAGCGCGCAATAAATAATCTGTCATAACTTTTTCTAGTTCCTTTCCGGCTTACAACGCCATGGTCTGATAAATTTCTCCCGTATCTACATAGCGAATCGAAAGACTGCCATTTTCCAGCACTGCAAAAGTACCGCGTTTTTCTAGCGTTTTCGGCATGCATGGCGATCCTGGATTTAAGAAAATGCAAGCGTCTTTTTTCTCCAGCACCGGCAAGTGAGTATGGCCTTCAATAAAAAGATGAACTTTATATTTCTTAGCCAGCGCTTCTTTTTCCGCAACAGATTGCCGATGTCCGTGAGAAAGCAAAATCCGCAGCCCTTCCCACTGGACAAACGCAAAGGGGTTTTGAATTGGCGCTTCCAATACCATGCCGTCTACTTCCGCATCACAATTTCCAGCGGCAAACACCAGCGGTACCGGACAGGAATTTAGTTCTTTGACCAATTCCGCCGGCTGATACTCAGCGGGAATCGTATTACGCGGACCATGGTACAGTACATCGCCAGCATGAAGAATCAAGTCGGCATCCTGCAAAAATGAAAAAACTCTGCGCCATGTATGCACACAGCCATGAGTATCACTAACTATGCCAATTTTCATATGCGTTCCTCCCCTCTTTTTAGGGGCACGGAAGGGAAGGCAAGGGATTCACTCCCTTCCTTCCCTTCCTTTGCCATATACAGAACCTTACTTAGATCGCTTTAATCAGATTAGCCATTTCCATAGCGGCCATAGCGGCATCAAAACCTTTATTGCCGGCTTTGGTTCCGGACCGCTCAATAGCCTGTTCAATAGTATCGGTCGTCAGTACGCCGAACATGGTCGGCACGCCGCTGGCAAGGCCTACATGAGCCACGCCTTTGGAAACCTCGGCGCAAACATAATCATAATGGCTGGTGCTGCCGCGAATAACCGTTCCCAGGCAGATAATAGCGTCGTATTTTTTGCTTTCCGCCATTTTTTTCGCAATCATCGGAATTTCAAAGGCCCCTGGAACCCAAGCTACGTCAACAGCGTCTTCATCAGCGCCATGGCGTTTTAAAGCGTCTAACGCGCCTGCAAGGAGCTTCGAATTAATAAATTCATTAAACCGGGCTACTACAATGCCTACCCGCAGTCCTTGTGCTGAAAGCTGTCCTTCTATTGTCTTCATGATTGTGCCTCCTCTTTCGTTTGAAATTGTTTGAGCATATGCCCTAATTTTGCTTTTTTCACAGACAAATAGCGTTTATTAAAAGGATTGGAGTGAATCTCCAAAGGAACCCGTTCGGTGATGGTTAGACCGTAGCCTTCAAGACCAACGCGTTTGCGGGGGTTGTTGGTCAATAGGCGCATGCTGCTAAGTCCCAAATCGGACAAAATCTGCGCTCCTACGCCGTAGTCTCGTTCGTCGGCTTTAAAGCCTAAAAGCAGATTGGCTTCCACCGTATCTTTTCCTTGATCCTGCAAGGCATAGGCTCTCATTTTGTTAGCTAAGCCAATGCCGCGCCCTTCTTGGCGCATATAAAGCAGCACGCCTTCGCCAGCGGCTTCGATGGCTTTCATAGCGGCTCCCAGTTGGTCGCCGCAATCGCAGCGCAGCGAACCCAGCACATCTCCTGTAAGACATTCGGAATGCACCCTTACAAGCACATTTTCTTTGCCTTTAATGTCTCCCTTGACCAGAGCCAAGTGGCACTGCTGATCCAGTGAGCTTTCGTAAGCAATCAATTGAAACTCGCCATACTTAGTAGGCATGTTCACTTCCGCTACGCGCTCCACAAAAACTTCGTTCTTTTTACGATACCGGATCATGTCTGCAATGGTGACAATTTTCAAGCCGTGCTTTTGTACAAATTCCATGAGCTGAGGCGTTCTGGCCATAGTACCGTCTTCATTCATGATTTCACAAATTACGCCTGCAGGATATAAGCCTGCCATTTGCGCGAAATCAACGGCGGCTTCCGTATGGCCGGCACGGCGCAGTACGCCGCCGGAAACAGCCCGCAACGGGAAAATATGACCTGGACGACGCAAATCTTCCGGTTTGGTAGCCGGGTCCAGAACCTTCAAAACGGTTTGCGCCCGTTCCGGAGCAGATATGCCTGTTGTTGTCTCCACGGCGTCAATGGACACCGTAAAGGCAGTACAATGGTTATCCGTGTTTTCGGAAACCATGGCGCAAATTCCCAATTCATCCAAACGCGCACCGTGTACAGGCATGCAGATGAGTCCGCGTCCAAAGGTCGCCATAAAGTTAATGGCTTCAGGCGTAACCTTCTCGGCCGCCATCAACAGGTCGCCTTCGTTCTCTCTATCCTCGTCGTCAACAACCACCACAATTTTTCCTGCCCGGATGTCTTCAATGGCTTCTTCTACTGTATTGAAATGAATATCCATGTTTTTTCCTCCTCCGCTTATCCGCCAAAACCATGCTGCTGTAAAAATTCCATCGTTAACCCGGATGACGCTTGCTTTTTTTCATCACCATTTTGCAAACCCAAGAGCTTTGCCACATACTTGCCAAGCACATCGGCCTCAAGATTGACTTTGCTGCCAGTTTCTTTTAGCCCTACGGTTGTTAAGGATGCTGTATGGGGAATTAAGGAAACGCTGAACCAGTCAGTTCCATAGTCAACAATTGTCAAACTGGTGCCATCAATAGCAATAGATCCTTTGGCAATGATATAGCGCATTACCTCCGGCGGCGCTTCAATGGTAACCACTATCGCATTGTCGCTGCGCTCCTTGCTGCGGATTACGCCGACGCCATCGACATGGCCGCTCACAATATGACCGCCCAAACGATCCCCAAGACGCAACGTACGCTCCAGATTTACCACATCTCCAGGCTTAAGCTCCGCCAAAACGGTGCTGCGCACCGTCTCTGGCATGACATCCGCCGTAAAAGATCGCTGCGTATATTCCACAACCGTCAGGCAAGTGCCGTTAACGGCGATACTATCGCCCAGCTTTACATCCTGCAATACAACTTGTCCTTCAATCGTCAGACGCGCTGACTTGGTTCCCTTGGTAATGGATTTGATTTTACCCAATTCTTCCACAAGTCCGGTAAACATCGCGGCCCTCCCTCGTGGCGACATACGCGCTAATCCATAAGTCGTTGCCTATATTTTTTACAGTTAACTCTTCCAACGGCACCGCCTGATCCATTAAGGAGCAACCCAGACCGCCGATAGGTCCAGGTGCTTCACAGCCGCCAATCAACTTGGGCGCCATGAAGAAGTGCACCTTGTCCACGACGCCGGCGCTCAGAAAAGAGCCATGCACCGCAGAACCGCCTTCTACAAAAATGCTTGTCAACTGCCGCTCCTGCCGCAAGTGAAGGCATAACGCTCGGATATCAACACCGCCTCGTTCGTCTGCAGGCAGCACGATGACCTCTGCTCGCTCCTGCAGAGCGGCTACACGCTCTTGCGGCGCTGCCTGGGTCACCGCGATCCAAGTAGGAGCTTCGCCGTCGCAAAGCAGCTTGGAATTCAGCGGCAACCGCCCTTTGGAATCAAGAACAATGCGGATCGGATTGCGTCCTCCCTCAGGCAGACGCGTCGTCAACTGCGGGTCGTCGGCAATGGCCGTACCGACGCCTACTAAAATGGCGTCGTACTCGTTACGCAGGCGATGCACCTCCAGTCGGGCCGCCTCGCCGGTAATCCATTGAGAATGACCGGTATGGCTGGCAATTTTACCGTCCAAAGTCATCGCCGCCTTCATAACCACAAAGGGCATACCTGTAGAAATCCCTTTAATGAACACTTCATTTAAAAGCGCCGCTTCACACGAAAGCAGTCCTTCTTCCACTTCCACGCCCGCCTCACGCAGACGTTGACTGCCACAGCCTGCCACAAGAGGGTTGGGGTCGGTCATGGCCATAACCACCCTACGCACGCCGGCTTGAATAATCGCTTCTGTACAAGGTCCTGTGCGGCCTTGATGGCAGCAGGGCTCCAGCGTCACGTACAAAGTGGCGCCCTTCGCCAATTCACCGGCTTGCCGCAAAGCATGAATTTCCGCATGGGGCGTGCCAGCCTGACGGTGCCAGCCTTGGCCCACAATCTCACCGTCACGCACAAGCACCGCCCCGACCATCGGGTTGGGACTTGTCCTCCCCCTGGCGTACGATGCCAGAGTCAGAGCGTGACGCATGTATTCTTCCTCTCGCAAATAAATCCCTCCTCCGGCGCTTCCGCACAGAAAAAGGCCGCAAACCGGAAACCCGGCTACGACCTTTGAGCGCAGAGAACAATCCGGGAAAGAAATCATGTCTTCTTTCCTGGAAATCATCGCCTTTTCTCATCCAGACTATACTGTCGGCTCCGGAATGCAACCGGATCTGCCAAAATGGCTCGCGGGCTCAACCGCCGGTCAGGAATTGAAGGAATCTTCCTTCTCACCTTGCCCCAAAGGCCTGTATGAACTTTTCTTGTCTTATGGTACCACCAAATGCGTTAAGAATCAAGCCCCTCGCAGAGAATGAATCGCATTTGCCATGTCCGGCGCCTTATATACAGCCGAACCGGCTACCAAGACGGTAGCGCCAGCCGCAATTAACTGCGCCGCATTGTCCGGTGTTACACCGCCGTCTACTTGAATGTCAGTCTTGAGCCCTTTTGCATCCAGCATTTGCCTCAATTTGCGCACCTTCTCCAGACTGGACGGAATAAACGCTTGACCGCCAAAGCCCGGGTTGACGCTCATGAGGAGCACCATGTCTAGATCAGGCAGGATTTCCTCCAGCAGGCACAAAGGCGTGCTGGGATTGAGGGAAACCGCCGCTTTCAGGCCTGCTTCCTTAATTGCTTGAATAACGCGATGCAGATGCGGCGCCGTCTCGAGATGCACCGTCAAAATATCAGCCCCTGCCTTAGCAAAGTCGGCTATATAATTTTGCGGCGCTTCCACCATGAGATGTACGTCAAAAGGCATTTTCGTCACTTTGCGCAGGCAAGATACAACAGGCGCGCCAAAGGTCAGATTCGGCACAAAATGTCCGTCCATCACATCAATATGAACCCAGTCCGCCCCGGCCGCTTCAATGGCCGCTACTTCCTCGCCTAACTTGGAAAAGTCGGCGGACAATATCGAAGGAGCTATACGCACTGTTTGCTTCATAATTATCAATATCCCTTCTTGGCCTCGCGAATTTGGCCGAAAATTTGCTGATACGATTCATAACGGCAGGCGGCAATAGCGCCGTCCGCCACAGCCTGCTTCACTGCGCAATCCGGTTCTGCCATATGCAGACAGCCGTTAAAGCGGCACTGTCCCAAATACGGCTGCATCTCAGAAAAGCAAGCCTCCAATTCCCGCTCGCCAATTTGCGCAAATTCGGTTTGACTGAAACCCGGCGTATCCACTACATAGCCGCTCCGGTCCTCAAGGGGAAGCAGCATCGCAAAGCGGGTAGTATGACGCCCCCGGGAAATTTTGCGGCTCAGTCCGCCTGTTTCCAGCGAGAAGCCCGGATAAAGGCGGTTAAGCAGTGTAGATTTGCCAACGCCGGAAGGACCGGCAAAAGCGGTAATGCGTCCCTGCAGGCATGCCATCAGCGCCTCCAGACCATAACCGCTTTGCGCCGAAAGGGCAAACACCCGGTAGCCCACCTGTCTGGCGTATAAATCATATAGGGGCTGCAGATCCTGTTCAATATCCGAGTCATCCACCTTGTTAAAGCATAAAAGCGGTGAAAATCCCGCATGCTCGCATAACACAAGGAAACGGTCAATCAAAACCGGGCTTGGCGCAGGATTGGTGGCTGCAAAAACAAGTACCACCTGATCTACATTGGCTATAGGCGGACGAATTAGGCAGTTGCGGCGCGGAAGAATTTCTTCGATGACGCCGCTGCCGTCTTCTAGCACATCCTTAAATACAACATGATCGCCCACCAGGAGAGAAAAACGTCCTTTTTTAAATTTCCCCCGCAAGCGGCAAGGAACTTCCCTGCCGTCTTCCGCCTGCACGTAATAATAACTATTGTAGGCTTTAACCACTATGCCCTTCATCAAGCCCTCCTCATTCTGTACACCCTATGGAGTCTGTTCCTGCAGCAAATTACCATTTACATAAATTTGAACCTTCATTGAACCGCTGCCCTCTACGGTTTTCTCAATTCGGTCACCCGGTTTATGCACGCTTTCATAAACAATGCGCCGGCCGCTACTGTCGGTCACTGCAATCTGCACGGCTTGACGCTGCGGCCCGCTGGGCACAGTAAACTGTACGGCGCTGCGATGGCTGCCGCCTCCGCTTCGTCCTAACGTCACATCAATATAGCTTCCTTCCGCAGCTTCGCTTCCAGGAGCCGGATTTTGCAACGTAATAACGCCGGAAGAGCCGCTTTCTTCAGCCACCTTGCCCAAGGATAATTTAACAGCACTCAGCTTCGCCGTGGCATCGGGAACCGAAAGCCCTCGAATATCCGGCACGCTGACTTTCTTTTTATCATCCCCTTTGCTGACAACGATGTCCACAGGTGTATTTTTAGCCACCTGCGCCGGCGGGCGCGGATTTTGCGAAACAACCGAGCCGGCAGGCACGTCAGTACTGGCTTGTTCGGTAATACGCCCCACTACGAGGCCGGCGTTGCGAAGCTGCAGCTCCGCGTCGCTGCGGGATAAGCCTCGCAAATCAGGTACAATGGCCATATCGCCGCCCTTGCTGACAAGAAGCGTAACCATGCGCTGTTCCTTGACAACCGCCCCGGCTTCCGGATACTGTGAAATGACTTGCCCCGGCGGTACCTTGGGATCGTACGATTCGGAAATACTGACGCGGAGATTCAAATTCATAAGAGCGTTCTTAGCTACGTCTGCCTGTTGTCCTACTACACTAGGCACGGTAACTTCGCTGCTGCTCCAAAATTTCCCGTAAGCCATGAATGCCCCGGTGCCAAAGCCAATCAACAGCAGCATAACCAGCGCAAAGATCAGATACGGCGTCCGCTTCTTGGCCGGAGGCTTGCCGGAAGGTTCCGCAAAACCTCGTTTGAGACGCATCGTCTCATTCCGATGCAAGGCGCCCAAATCTTGTTTGACTGTGGCAGAGCGATCCTGCGGTCCCTGCCAGTCCATCGGCGTTAACAGCTGGGTAGCAAATTCATCGGCAGGACGATCTCCATCCCGCTCCAAAAGGCCCAGGGCCAGCCGTAAGTCTGCCAGCATATGCCCGGAGCTTTGGTAGCGTTCCGACGGCACTTTGCGCAAGGCTTTTAGGACGATGGCTTCTATCATGGGAGGCAGATCCTCGCGGCGCAAACCGGGAGAGTCCGGTTCCTGCTGCAAATGCTGCAAAGCGATGGCTACCGGCGATTCTCCTTGGAAAGGCAAGGTTCCTGTGAGCATTTCATACAAGACAACGCCCAAAGAATAAATATCCGACTGCGCGCTAACCGGCAGTCCTTTGGCCTGCTCCGGCGAGAAATAATGTACCGAACCGAATACCGTCCCAGTATGGCTCATCGTCGTCGAAGTAACCGCGCGGGCAATGCCAAAATCCGTTACCTTCACCCGGCCCCCAGGCTGAATTAGAATGTTGTGCGGCTTAATGTCGCAGTGTACTAATTGGTGTTGATGGGCGTGATCAAGAGCTTCGGCGATATTGGACGCCACCTGCAGCGCCTGCGCCAAAGGCAGCGGCGCATGCTGCTGAATTTCTTCTTTCAGCGTCCCGCCGGAAACGTATTCCATAACAATATAGTGAGTATCTTGGTCACATCCCACATCATACATGTTGACAATATTCGGATGGGACAGTTTAGCCGCCGCCTGCGCTTCCCTGCGAAAACGGCTGATGAATTCCTGATCGTGAGTAAATTGCTGGTGCAGCACCTTGACGGCAACAGGACGTTCCAAAAGATTGTCCTGAGCGCGATATACCGTAGCCATGCCGCCGCCGCCAATTTTCTCCAACAGTTTATAACGATGAGCCAATATGCGGTTCACCATTGAAGCTCCACCTCCTTAGCGAAATGCAGCGCGAAATACTTGTCGCGCAATCGGTGCAGCAACAGCGCCGCCGCTGCCGCCGTTCTCTACAATTACAGCAATGGCTACGGTTCTTTTGCCTTCTTGGGCAAAACCCATAAACCATGCATGCGGTTTTCCATGAGGGTTTTCAGCCGTACCGGTCTTGCCGCCTACAACCAAGCCGCTAACAGCCGCTGCGCCGCCGGTTCCGTCTTGAACCGTCAGCAGCATCATCCGCCGCACTTCCTCGGCGGCAGCGCGTTGCTCCAGCGTCAGCCAAACCTTGTCTGTAACGAAAGACAAAGGCAAGCCATTGCGCGCAATAATCTGCGACAGCAGCCGAGGCTGCGGCAGTAATCCCTGGTTGCTGTAGCCAGCGGCCAGCATAGCCATCCGCAGCGGCGTTACCACTAAATCTCCTTGACCGATTCCAGTTTGCGCCAGCTCGCCTGGCGTCAATTGTGAAAAATTCGGCGTTCTAGGCGCATTTTCCTCTAAAAAGCTGCCTAAAGGCCGGAAAAACCCTTGATGTTCCAATGCATGCTTCATACCGTCCCGGCCCAAAGCAAGAGCCAGCGAGCCAAAAGCCACATTGCAAGACTCCGCCATCGCCTGACGCAGCGTCAATTTTCCATGCGCCTTGCCATTGGCTTCGGTCATTTCATAATCGCTGCCAATACGCAAGTGACCATCGCATTGAAACGTCGTATTAGCCGTCGCCTTGCCGGAAGCCAACGCTTCGTAAGCGGTAACGGTTTTAAAAATCGATCCAGGAGGATATTGTCCATACTGGGCCCGATTTAAAAGCGGCGTCTCCTCCTGATTTTGCAGCGAACTCCATTGCGCATCTAAGCGATTCGGATTATAGGCGGGCCGACTGAGCATAACAAGAATTTCACCGCTTTGGGCATCTAGAAGTACCACGCTGCCCCGGCGATTGCCCAGAGCTTCATAGGCCGCTTCCTGCAAGCGGGCGTCCATGGTTAAACGCACATCATTGCCAAGCGCCCCGCCGTGCTGTATCGCTTTCAACAAGCCTTCCCAACGACGGTCAGACGTCATGTGTCCAGACAGCTCGTTAGTATACTGCAGTTCCGCCCCGCTTTGTCCATAACGCGGATGCGTGTAACCGACCGCATGGGCGGTGACAGCCCCATAGGGGTAGTACCGGTACCAAGAGCCGTCGTCCTGACGGCGCGATTCCGCCAGCACTTCCCCATGACGGTCCAAAATACGCCCGCGTTCTTCTAGCTGCGTTTCACCGCCGCGGCGGTTTAGAGGATGTGCGGACAATTCGTCCGCTTGAAATAACTGCACATAAGCCAAGCGTCCTAAAAGCAGCAAAAACAAAAAGAACAGAAAGAAAAAAGTATTGCGAATCATCCGGAACAAGTCATCATTCTTCATGATTGCCGCTCCTTTCCGACAGAGCGGCCAAAATGCCTAAAAGAAGGAAGTTAGAAACCATGGAACTGCCGCCGTAGCTTAAAAAGGGCAGTGTAATTCCCGTAAGCGGAAACGCTTTGATAACGCCGGCCAAGATGAGCAGCACCTGTATGGCCATATTGAAAGCTAAACCGCCTCCTAAGAGCAGTACAAAAGGCTCCCGTGAACCGCGCACCGTCCAAAAAGCTCGAAAAATCAGCAGCAAATAGACGCACAACACGCCTCCAGCTCCAACTAAGCCCCATTCTTCGCCAATGGCGGCAAAAATAAAGTCGGTATGCACTTCGGGAATCATCGCCGGATAGCCCAGAAAAAGGCCGGTTCCCAAAATATGTCCCCACCCTAAGGCAAACAAGGATTGCACTATCTGATACCCGCGCCCGGTCGCATCCGCCCAAGGATCGAGCCAAATATCCACCCTCGTCTGAATGTGCCCGTAAAAAGTATAGCAGGCAACCGAGCCTAGCAGAAACAAGGCAAAGCCTACCACCAACCAGTCCCACTTGCCGCTGGCCCAATACAACATAACCAAGGCAATGCTGTAATAGAGCAAGGCGGAGCCTAAATCGCGCTCCACCACCAGCACCAGCATGGACATCAGCCATACGCACAGTACAGGCGCAATAAAGCGCCCCCTTGGTAGACGAAAGGGACCGATGCGAACGAAGTTTTGACAAAGCAATTCGCGCCGTTCCGATAGATAAGCAGCAAAGAAAATAATTAAAAACAGTCTGGCAAATTCTGCCGGTTGAAACCGAATAGGCCCCAAAACCACCCAACTGCGGTGCCCGTTGATATCCACGCCGAAAATCACAGCTGATACCAGCAGAACCAAGCCTATCAGACCGCAGGTGTATTTGTAGCGCTTCCAAATATGGATCTTTTGAAAGCTGTAACGCGCCAAAAAGAACGCCGCCAGCCCGCAGCCAATCCATACGGCCTGAGAAGTAACCAAGGCCGGCTTGAGACGTCCCAATAAAATTAAGCCCATTGAACATAGAAAAGCAGGAAAGATAAGATATAACGCTTCCCAAAAGCGTAATAAGCGCTGAGAAAGAAAAAAAGCGCCTGACACCGCTGCGGCGATCCCCAGCAATTGCGGCAGTTTGGCTTTACCATCAGGCCAATACAGACTGAGCAGCAAAAAGCCGCAAAGCAAAAACAGAGCGTTAAACAGCAACAACCGGCTTTCGGCCTGCATTAATTGCTTCATGACGCATCAACCTGTCCCACTTCCACTAAAATGGCGCTGATATTGTCATGGCCGCCAGCGTTATTGGCTGCAGAGATCATTAGATCCACTCTTGTTTTTAAAGACTCATCTTTATGTTCCGCCAGCAATTGCTGCAGTTGCTTTTCGTCAACTAAACCGCTAAGACCGTCGCTGCATAAAAGCAGATAGTCTCCAGCTTTTAGCTCCACCATGCCTACATCGGCTTCTATTTTCTCCTGTGTTCCCAATGCTTTTGTCAAGACATTACGCCGCGGATGATGTCGCGCTTCTTCAGCGCTAATACTGCCGGCGCGCACCAGTTCCCAGACCAAGGAGTGATCACTCGTGATTTGCTGCAGCTGTTCCGCACGGTATAGATACAGGCGGCTATCGCCGATATGGAGCCAATACGCATGAATCCCTTCCAAATAGACAGCGCTCAGTGTTGTGCCCATGCCGGCTAAACGCTCCCTCTTGCGGGCCTCTTCATACACAGCTTCGTTAGCGGCGCAAGCTGCGGCAGTCAGTTTTTCCGGCCAAGAACCGTTGCCTTGGTCTCGATTTAAAAACTCTTGAAACGAAGCCAACGCCAGTTGGCTGGCGATTTCCCCCGCCGCATGTCCCCCCATGCCGTCGGCTACGGCAAAAAGAGGAGCGCTTACCAGCAAGCTGTCCTCGTTCTTTTCCCGTACAAGTCCGATATCGCTGTTGCCAAAAGCCTTCACGTCTTGCTCACCTCTCAAATTGGAAGACCACGGAACCAACCTGAATCCGGTCTCCTGTTTGCAATACCACATCTCCTTGTGCGGTTTGCTCGTTCACACGCGTTTGATTTGTACTGCCTAAATCGGTTAACACATAGCGTCCTTCCGGGTAACGGGTAATGGAAGAATGCTCATAAGAGACAAAAGGATCATTTACAACAATATCGTTATGCTCGCCTCGTCCAATGGAAAGCGACGCACGAACAGGAAACACCGTTTGCCTAAGAAGCTGCTGCGCATCATCAATAACCCGTAATTGCGCTCCGCCGGAAAACGTTTTTTCTTTTTCCAGAGGAACACCCGTACGCAGCCTGCTGCCGCGCACCAGCTCTCCCATCAGCCGGAGCAGCCGAAACAAAAAAATCAGCAGTAAAAAAAGCAAGGCGTATTGCAGCAATGTCGAAAATAGCGCTCCCCACACAGACGGCTGAAACAACGATTGCCAGTCAAATTTCAACCATGCAGGCAAATTAGCGGTCATTGTTTTCCACCTCATAACGCAGCACCGTATGACCGATGCGAACTAAATCGTCAGGTTCCAACACTTGCCTCATAATGCGATGGCCATTAACAAAGGTGCCATTAAGACTTTTCGCATCATAAAGAATATGACGATTATCTTCCCACTGGACATAGGCGTGCAACCGGCTGGCATTGCGATCTTCCAGCGGGATTTCATTTTGCTCCCGCCGCCCCATATTGACGCGGCCGTCAACGCAGAGAAACCGCTTGCCTGCGCCAGGGCCCTCATGAATGCATAAAGAAGCAAGAAGCGAAGCGCATTTTCGAGACGACAACAACGACTCCCCTGAAAGAGCTTGAAATACCCTAGTACAGCCTTCTTCCTCTTGGGTCTCTGCTTTAGGGACTTTTTGCACAACCACTTTAAACATTCCTGAAGCTAAAACCTCAACCGGATCCAAAAAAATAGGCATATCGCGCTCAACTTCCAAATTCCTGTCGACAGCCTCCTCTAAAAGGCGCCTAGACAACCAGGCCATTACCCCTTCCGGCATTGATTTTTGAGGTTTTTGCAGCTGCTCGTAATCTTCCTGCGAAACTTGAATGTGAATTTCTTCCAACAAAAAGCCCTGCGTCTGCTCTTCTTCCAGACGTTTAACCAGAGCCAGCAGCAATTCAGCCGGCTGCAACTGGCTGGCCAACTTGCGATTAAAAAAACCTTCAATGCCAGTTTCCAAAAAACTTTCGAAACGGCGCATTAGTTTCACGATTCTTCCTCCTTGGCGCTTTCGTTGCGATTTTGGTTGCGCAACTGCCCGCAAGCCGCCTGAATGTCTACGCCCCGTTCCCGGCGTACCGTAACGGCAATGCCGCGAGTCTGCAAAACTTGCGCAAAGGCTTCGATACGCTGCGGCGACGGCCTAGCAATCCCTCTCTCCGCCACGGCATTGACAGGAATCAAATTCACATGACACAAGCGTCCGCTCAGCAGCACCGCTAACTCTTCCGCTTGTTGCTGCGAATCGTTCCAATCTTTCATTAGCGTATACTCATACGTAATTCGACGCCCTGTGGCTGCCGCGTACGCATCAGCCGCCGCCAGCAGCGACTGTAACGGATAGGTTCGGTTCACAGGCATGATTCGCGAGCGCAGCTCATCATTAGGCGCATGCAAGGAGATCGAAAGCGTTAACGGCAGCCCTTCTTGACACAGCCGCTCCATCGCCGGCACAACACCGCAAGTGGAAAGAGCCATATGCCTATACCCCAGCCCCAATACTTCCGGATCATGACATAGCTGCACAAAGCGCAAAACTTCTTCATAATTGTGCAGCGGTTCGCCGGAACCCATAATAACAAAACTGTGCAGCCGTCCAGCCTGCAGCCGATTCAGCTCGCGCTGAGCAAAAAGAACCTGCGCCAGCATTTCCGCCGCTGTTAAATTGCGCTCCAACCCATGCAGGGTAGAGGCGCAGAACACACAGCCCATGGCGCAGCCCGCCTGCGAAGAAACGCAGAGGCTGTAACCGTAAGGATGGCGCATCAGCACCGTTTCCACACGAATGCCATCGGCAAAACCCAAAAGGTATTTGCGCGTTTCTCCTGCTGCATCGGCTTGCTGCGCAACTAACTCCGGCCAGCCAATTTGAGCCTGCTCCTGCAAAAAAGCACGCTCTTTTTGTGAGATATTGGTCATCTCGGCAAAAGAAGCCGCACCTTTGTTATATATCCATTCCAGGATCTGCTTGCCTCTGTACTTTTTTAAGCCTAGGGAAAGGGCAGCCGCTTCCGCCTGCTGCCGGGACAGTCCTAAAAAAGAAATCATACCGCCACATCCTTTACCTTGCGCAGCCGGCAAAGAAAGAAGCCATCCGTGCCGTCGATATGCGGCCAAAGCTGCACCATTGGTTCTCCCTGCCGCGGCACAGGCAACAACGAACCTGCGTCTTCCAGTTCAAACTCCGGATGCCGCGCCAAAAACCATTCTATAGTTTGGCGGTTTTCCGCCGGTTCCACCGTGCAGGTACTGTAAACCAAGATACCGCCTACCTTTAGGGCAGGAGCCGCACCTTCGAGAATCTCACGCTGCAATATCGTCAATTCCTCAATTTGGCTAATCTCCTTGCGCCAGCGAGCGTCCGCCCGTCGGCGCAGCACGCCGAGCCCCGAACAAGGGGCGTCCACTAACAGCCGATCCGCTTGAGCTGGCCAAGTCTTGCCAATATCCCGCGCATCCAGACAGCTAGGATGAATAACCTGCAACCCCAACCGATCGGCATTGTCTTGCAGCAAATCCATTTTATGAGCGTGAACATCGCAGGCCCAAATCGTTCCTTTATTTTGCATACGCTCCGCTAAATGCGTCGTTTTCCCGCCTGGCGCGGCACAAGCGTCAATAATGGTCTCTCCCGGCTGCGGCGCCACTACGTGCGCTACCAGCATGGAGCTTTCATCCTGCACTTGGTATAGCCCTTCCCGAAAAGAAGCCAGCGACGTTAAAGGCGGCGCCTCTAGCAGCAACAGTCCTTCCGGCGCTAGCAAGGATGGTTCGCAGCGTACTCCTTCCTCCGCCAGACGAGCTTGCAGCGCCTCGCGGCTGATGCGTTGCAGATTGGTTCGTATTGAGAGCGGCGGCGGCTGGTTATTAAAACGGCAAAGCGCTTCTGTGGCTTCAAAGCCCAGTTGCGCCAACCAGCGTTCCACCAGCCAGCGCGGATGCAGATGCCGCAAAGACAGGTACCCAGCCGCATCATCCGCAGCGTCAGGATACGCTATTTTTTCCGGCTGCCGCAGCAAAGACCGCAACACGCCATTGACAAAACGAGCCACGCCGATGTGGCCGTTGCGTTTTGCCAGCTCCACCGCCTCATTACAAGCGGCAGAGGGAGGTATGCGGTCTAAAAACAAAAGTTGGTAAACGCCCATACGCAAAATATCCCGGATGACCGGGGTCAGTTTGCTCAAAGGACGATTCAAAAAATGACTTAACGCCCAGTCTAACGTTCCCTGGGCTTTCAGGGTCCCATACACAAGTTCTGTTACAAGACGCCGATCCGGTCCGGACAGTTCTCGCTGCTTCGCCAGTTCTTTCGCTAAAGCGATATTGGCATAGGCGCCGCGAACCGTGACGTCTTGAATTACTTTTAAAGCAACCGCTCTGGCATTCATGCTATCATTCAGGCCTTTCTTCCATTCGTATCAATAAATTGCAGCACCGCCTGCTCAACCGCAGACATTTGCACCTTGGTATTACAGCAGGGTCCATAAGGACGCTCGTTCAAAACACCAATAACCGGCAAGGGAAACACATCCTGGATGCCACTGGTCAAATCCCGTTCACAAGCAATAGCCAACACCGCCCGCGGCCGCAGCGTCTTAATTACTTTGCGCGCCAAGGTGCCCCCTGTAACAATGGCTACATGAACGCCGTATTTCTGAGAAAGCCGCAGCAAATCGCCCACCTGGCAGCCGCCGCAATCCTTACAGTTGGCAATGTCGCGAGTAATCTTATGCGGGCAAGTATCCAACTGAATGCAATGAGGAGTTAGAATCAACAGCTGCTCCGGCTTAACCTTGACGTGTTTCTGACGAATCAATTGATTGCTGACTTCAATGAAGGACCGTTCCACCCGTTCCTTATTCACATCCAGCAAGCGTCCCAAAAACGTCGCCAAGGGAAAGAGTATGTTAATAACCGTCCAAGCTACGCCTTTGAAAATACCAAAGGTCGGCAGCCCCAGTAAAGCCAAAATCACGCCCATAACGCTTAAAGCCCCCACTGCCAGCACCAACAACAGCAGCGCTCCCAAAAGGAGCGGTAAATGCTGGCTGATGGACGACAGGCCCGGGGCGCTGACCTTCCACAAACCATAGGTAGAAAGAGCGGCCACAACCAGGCTGGCCAAAAGCAAGGCCAAAAACAAACGCTTTTTAGGTCTGGTCATGACTTGCATCATCTCCATCCATCTTCCTCCTTATACCAGCCTGTCTCCAGGCTGCAGGGAATAACCGCAGGCGCATTCCGAAGCTTTCATGCGACGTTTATTCTCCGGCTGCACTTCCAACAATTCCAATAAACCATCGCCTGTTTCCACAACAAATCCTTCTGCAGACAAACGGGCGATACGTCCAGGAATTGCTCCCACGGCAGCAGTTTCTTCGCAAACGCGGCTTTTCCAAACTTTCAGCCGTCCCCCTGCATACCGGCAGTAAGCTCCCGGCCAGGGCGATAGCCCCCGAATACGATTATGCAGTTCCTGCGCCGAACGAGTCCAGTCCAATTGCTCTATGTCGGCCTTTAAAAGCGGCGCATACGTTGATACTGCATGATCCTGCTTGGTACGAGGCGCCTTGCCGTCCGCTATCAAAGCCAGCGTTTCCTGCAGCAAAACGGCCCCTTCTTGCATCAACTGATCATGAATCTCTCCGGTAGAAGCATCTTTAGAAATAGCAATCTCTTTTTTGAGAATCATATCACCTGTATCCAGACCTTCATCCATATACATGGTGGTCACGCCGGTCTTCTCTTCTCCTTGCATGACCGCCCAGTGTATCGGCGCCGCTCCCCGATAATACGGCAGCAGCGAAGCATGCACATTAACACAGCCAAGAGGCGGAATGGCCAAAATGGCAGGAGAAAGAATCTGCCCAAAGGCCACAACTACCATCACATCTGGAGCTAGCTCCTGCAGCACTTGCTCAAATTCCGGCGTTTTGATTTTTTCCGGCTGCAATACTTCCAGGCCGTGTTCAACTGCGCAGGCTTTTACCGGTGAAAAAGACAACTTGCGTCCGCGTCCCCGAGGCCGGTCCGGCTGCGTGATGACCGCCGCCACTTCGTGTCCTGCCGCCAGCAGCGCTTCTAAGCAAGGCGCCGCGAAATCCGGGGTTCCCATAAAAACAACACGAAGAGACTTCATGACGAAGCCCCCTCTTTTTGCAGCGAATCTGCCTTTTCCACGAACAGCACGCCATCCAAATGGTCCATTTCATGCTGCAACGCTCTCGCCAAAAGGCCGCTGCCCGTTACGCGGATTTTCCGACCGGAGCGGTTCAACCCTTCCACTACGACCTTTTCATAGCGCTCCACTTGCCCAAAAACGCCGGGCACGCTTAAGCAGCCCTCCAATCCTTTCTGACAGCCTTCCTTTTCTAAAAGCACCGGATTAATTAACTCAATTAAGCCTTCGCCCACATCAATAACAACGATTCGCAATTCTACGCCCACCTGTGGCGCAGCCAAACCAACGCCATCTGCTGCATTCATGGTTTCCGCCATATCGTCCAGCAGCTTCTTGATTTTTCCGGTAACTTTTTCCACCGCCTGGCATTGTTTTTTCAAAACAGGATCGCCAGCTCTGCGTATTTCTAGAGTAGCCATTGTGGCCCCCTCCTTTTTACACTTGATAGTACTTCGCAATATCTTATTGTATCATAATCAGGTTAAAAACTCCATGAACAGTATCTGACATCTCTGCCAAAGCGGACCGATTTCGGGCTGTTTCTATAATACATGCAACGGATCCACATCAATCGTAATCTGAGGATCCCCTTCAATGGATAATCTACATAAAACCTCTTTCACGACCTCCGACTGCCGACACTTTAAAAACAACTGCATACGAAACAAATTTTGAATTCTTGCCAATGGCGCCGGGCAAGGCCCCATGATATCTGCAGCCTCTTTAGGCAGCTCCGCTTTTAAAATATCCGCTACCTGCGCGGCTTTACGCTGTGCCGGCAGTTCTTCCTCCACAGCGATTGTCAAGGAAATCAAGCGCGAAAAAGGAGGATATCCCAAGGCTTTGCGAAAAGACCGTTCTTCCTGACAAAAGCGCGGAAAATCTTGCTGCTGCGCCGCTGCGACAGCATAATGCTCCGGATTATAAGTCTGCACCACTACATTGCCGGCTTTTTCTCTTCTCCCAGCCCTGCCTGCAGCCTGGGTAATCAAGGAAAACGCCCTCTCTGCAGCCCGAAAATCAGGTAAATGAAGGGAGCTGTCAGCTGCAATCACTCCTACAGCCGTTACAAAAGGCAGATCATGGCCTTTCGCCACCATTTGCGTTCCCAGTAAGATATCATAACGCCGCTCGCGAAAAGCCGTTAAAATATCTTCGTGCGCATGTTTGCGCCCTACTGTATCCTGGTCCATACGGGCAATTCTCGCCTCCGGCCAATTGCGCCGCAATTCTTCTTCTAATTTTTGCGTACCGCTGCCAAAAAAACGAATGTAACGGCTAGAGCAAACTGGACAAACATCGGGTACATGCTCTTGGTAATCGCAATAGTGACAGCGCAGTATTTTGGCGGATGCATGATAAACCAGCGAAACGCTGCAATGCGGGCATTCCATGGTATGGCCGCATTCTCTGCACATGACAAAAGTGGCGTAACCGCGGCGATTCAGGAGGATAATGGCCTGCTCTTGCTGCCTTAAAGCCGCATCTAAAGCCGCCTGCAGCTGACGCGAAAGAATTTTTCGGTTCCCCCTCTTCAGCTCCTGCCGCATATCCACAATGGCCACCTGCGGCAGCGGAGCTGCCGTAGCCCGCTCCGGCAGCTCGAGCAGCATCCCTTCTTGGCTTGAAGCGCGCTCATATGTTTCCAGGGATGGGGTTGCACTGCCCAAAAGCAAGACCGCCCCGGTCTGCCGGCAGCGCTCTCTCGCCACATCACGAGCATGGTATCTCGGTCGTTCCTCCTGTTTATAAGCGCCGTCATGCTCTTCGTCCAAAATCACCAGTCCCAAGCGATGCGCCGGCGCAAAAACAGCCGAACGGGCGCCGATGATTACGCCTGCCTGGCCGCCGTGAATACGATCCCAGGCGTCCAGACGCTCCCCTTCGGAAAGACGGCTGTGCCAGACAACAACCTGATGTTCCCCAAGAACCGCGCGAAACCGCCGCACTAATTGCCCTGTCAAGCCAATTTCCGGCACTAGAACAATAGCCTGCCGATTGCTGCGCAGCACCTTGCGCACAGCCTCTAAATACACCCGCGTCTTACCGCTCCCGGTAACGCCGAAAAGCAAAAACTCCTGGCTCTCTTTTCCGTCTAGTCCCTCGGCAATCGCTGCCATCGCCTGCTGCTGCGCCGCATTTAGCGGCTCTAATTCGCTTTCGCCCTCGCTCAAATAGCTGTCCTGGCGATACACACGCCGTTCCTCACGTCGAACCAGACCTGCTTCAGTCAATGCCTTCAGCACTCCCAAACTAATGCCCCTTTGAGCAAGCTGAGAACGTTGAATAAAAGGATGCTCCCACAGCCATTGCAAGGCCGCCGCTTGGGCTTTCTTGCGTTCCAAACCTCGCAGCGCCGCTTCTCGCTCCTCTGCGGAAAGTTCTTGGGCCAGCCAAAGAGACTCTGTTTTCTCCTGTGTTCGCCGCCGCCCTTGCCAATAGCTTTCCGCCAGTCCCTGACGGCACCAGCGGCGTAAAATGCGAACGCCATCTTCTCCCGCCTGTTGGCAGAAACCTTTTTCCGTCCAGGAGCTTCGCTCCTTAAACAAATTCCAAAGCGCCAGTTCCTCTAAAGAGAAACCTTCCGGCTCCGCTTCACCGGCACAATATATTCGTTCCGTACGCACGCTGCGCTTGCCTGGCACAAAAAGGCGCAGCGCCTCGGCCAAAGTGCATAAATAATAGCGGCTGAGCCACTGAGCCGTGGACAAGGCCGCTTCATCAAACCAAGGTACTAGGTCCAGACAAGCGTTAATTTCTTTCCAGTTGCTTTCTTCTTCCTGCGGACAGCTGCGCACCTGCCACACAAATCCCTCTTCCAGCCTGGCTCCAAAAGGAACCAACACACGGCAGCCTCGCTGAACTTCTTCCCTCAATGCAAGGGGAACCGCATAGGTAAAAGGTTTTTCCACCCGCCTGGCGGCAATATTCACAAGTACATCCGCCACAACTGTTTCCATCGATTCATCCCTTTCACCCATTGTCGTTATATATCTAGTATAGTGGAAAGCGCCTGGAGATGC
>NZ_JAQUZF010000002.1:0-54410 GCF_028691475.1 Anaeromusa sp. | reverse complement strand
GCTTTTTAATCAGTTCCGCAATCAATGTTTCCTCTACCTTGGCGGTGCCAAAGGTTTCCACCATGATCGATACCGGCTGAGCTACGCCAATGGCGTAAGCCAGCTGAATTTCACATTTGTCCGCCAAGCCGGCAGCTACGATGTTTTTAGCAACATACCGTGCTGCATAAGCACCGGAACGGTCAACTTTTGTCGGATCCTTACCGGAGAATGCGCCGCCGCCATGGCGAGCCATGCCGCCATAGGTATCAACGATAATCTTCCGTCCCGTCAAGCCGGCGTCGCCTTGAGGGCCGCCCACCACAAAACGTCCGGTGGGGTTGATATAATACTTGGTCTTGTCATCCAAGAACTTAGCGGGCACAACCGGTGCAATGACATGCTTGCGCAGGTCTGCTTCAATTTGCTCGCGTGTTACATCAGGACCGTGCTGTGTGGAAATAACGATAGCGTCAATGCGTACAGGTACGCCGTCTTCGTATTCCACGGTGACTTGGGTTTTGCCGTCCGGACGCAAATAGTCCACTACGTCGGTTTTGCGGATTTCTGCAAGGCGGCGGGACAGCCGATGCGCCAAAGCAATCGGCAGAGGCATAAATTCTGGAGTTTCGTTCGTGGCATAGCCGAACATCATGCCCTGGTCGCCAGCGCCAATGGCTTCCATTAAATCGGTATTGCCTTGTTTAGCTTCTAAGGCTTCATTAACGCCCATGGCAATATCCGGCGACTGCTCGTCAATGGATACCATTACGCCGCAGGTTTCGCCGTCAAAGCCGAACTTAGCACGGGTATAGCCGATTTCCTTAACCGTCTCCCGAACAATATGCGGAATATCCACATAGCAAGAAGTGGTGATTTCACCAACCACATGAACCAGGCCGGTCGTTACTAAGGTCTCGCAAGCCACGCGAGCCTGAGGATCCTTGGCCAGAATGGCGTCCAAAATGGCGTCAGATACTTGGTCCGCCAGCTTATCCGGATGTCCTTCTGTTACTGATTCCGATGTAAATAATACTCGTTTCTTCAAGAATGCTTCGCCTCCTATTTTTCGACTAAAAAAGAAACCCTCCCTAAAAAGGGAGGGAACTTGGTCCTTACTCCCATCTCGCATCAATAGATGCAGGAATTGGCACCGTTTTGCTTCAATAGCAATGGTTGCCGCAGCTTCATCGGGCCAGTCCCTCAGCCAACTCTGGATGGTTTGCTTATACAATTGTAGAGAAAACACAAATTAAATTATATAGACTGCATCAAGAAAAAGCAACTGTATCAGCCAACATTTTTTCAAGCAGATCCCATAAGCGGGCGGCTACTTCCTCTTTGGACAGCTGCGGCCACTCCTCCATGGCGCCATCGCGACGCAAAATCTTGACAATATTTGTATCGCTTTGAAAACCAGCGCCAGGCATGGTCACATCATTAGCCACAATCAAATCCAAATTCTTCTTTTCCAGTTTTTCTCTGGCATGAGCCAGAAGCTCCCTGGTTTCCGCCGCAAAACCTACTAAAAGCTGGCCCTGCTTTTTCTCACCCAATTCTTTGAGTATATCCGGGTTTTTCTTCAGAACCAAGGTGAGCGGCTCGTCATTTTTTTTAATCTTATGCTCCGCCGGATGCTCAACAGCATAGTCGGCAACGGCAGCCGCCTTTACTACTACCTGCACCTGCGGAAATTCGCGCAGCACCGCTTCTCGCATCTGCGCCGCTGATTCCACATTGATGCGCGTTACCCCCGCGGGCGTCTCAAGCGCTACCGGACCGGAAACAAGCACGACCTCCGCGCCGCGCCGCGCTGCTTGGGCGGCAATGGCATAACCCATTTTACCGCTGGAGCGATTGCCTAAATAACGCACCGGATCAATCGGCTCTCTTGTGCCGCCAGCAGTTACCAGCACCCTCACGCCTTGAAGGCTTTGCCGTTCCTGCAGCACAGCCTCTGCGGCTTCAACAATTTCCACCGGCTCCGGCAAACGCCCAGGACCTTCGGTGCCGCAGGCCAGCAGGCCGCAGGCCGGCGGCAAAATGCGGTACCCTAGTTCCGCCAGCGACCGCAGGTTTTTCTGCACAACCGGGTTGAGATACATATTGGTATTCATCGCCGGCGCCAACAAAACAGGAGCTTTGGTCGCCATAAGCGTCGTTGAAAGCATATCGTCGGCAATGCCTGCAGCCAGTTTGCCCAACATGTTGGCAGTAGCCGGCGCCACAATAAATAAATCTGCCGCCGTTGCCAGAGCAATATGCTCTACATGCCAGTTTTTAGGCTCATCCCACATGCTGACAACCACCGGCTGGCCGCTCAATTCCCGAAACGTCAACGGCGTCACAAATTCAGCGGCATGCTGCGTCATAACCACATGCACCGTCGCCTTTTGCTTGCGCAGCCGGCTGACAAGTTCCACAGCCTTATAGGCGGCTATCCCGCCGCACACGCCTACCACAACAGTCTTTCCCGTAAACGGCATGGTAGAGCCCCCTTTACTTGATTCCGTGTTTCGTCCGTTCATAGGTAATGCGATCACTAGCAATTTCCTCTAGCGCCACGGTCACTTGCTTCTTAGCGCGTCCTTCTAAGGTTCCTGGTTCTTCATCCAGCAAGGTCCGGGCCCGCTTGGCCGCCAAGACTACCAACGTATATTTGCTGTCCACTTTTGTCATCAATACATCTAGAGACGGTTTTATCATATCAATTCCCCCGTATGTGAAATATCCCCAAATTTTTGCATACTTGCAATCAAGCCAGCGTTGCGCCGCACCCGGCATTTTTCAGCCATAACAATGCCCTTAACTTTGGCAACGGCATCGGCTATTATGTCATTAACCAGTACGTAGTCGTATTTAGAAGCCAAGGTTACTTCATGTTCCGCCGCTTGCAAGCGACGTTCAATTACATCCGCTGTTTCCGTACCACGCCCGGCGATGCGCCGTCTTAATTCGGTCAGCGACGGCGGCATTAAAAAGACAAAAACGCCATCCGGATAGCTTTCCTTTACCTGCAGGGCGCCTTGCGTGTCAATTTCCAGCAAAACATCGCTGCCTGCCTCTAAACGCTCCAGTACATAGTTTCGCGGCGTGCCATAATAATTCCCGTATACTTCCGCCCATTCCAACATGGCTTTTTCTTGAATCATCTCCTGAAAACGGTCTTTCGGCGTAAACCAGTAATTCACGCCATGCACCTCCCCTTCCCTGGGGAGCCTGGTCGTAGCGGAAATAGAAAATTCAAGATAAGGCAGTTGTTGCAGCAGTTCTTTGCAGACTGTGCCTTTACCGGTTCCGGAAGGCCCGGAGATTACAATTAAAATCCCTTTGGCTTGCGCCATAGCTGCTTACCTCGTTTCTGTTTTAGTCTTGAGGATCGCTGCCGCTATCCTTGTTCACCAAGCGATGCGCCACCGTTTCCGGCTGTACCGCGGACAAAATAACATGATCGCTGTCGGCAATGATGACCGCTCTGGTGCGACGTCCGTACGTGGCGTCAATCAGCATACCCCTGTCGCGGGCTTCTTGAATAATACGTTTGATAGGCGCTGATTCAGGGCTGACAATCGAAATAATCCGATTGGCAGAGACAATATTACCAAATCCAATATTGATCAACTTGATATCCATAAATACATCCTCCTATACGCTAATCCTACCGTACTGTCCTAGCTCACTCTACGTTTTGCACTTGCTCGCGCATTTTTTCCAACTCGCTTTTCATTTCCACGACGATTTTTCCCAATTCAAAATCATTGGCCTTCGAAGCCATGGTATTGGCTTCTCGATTGAGCTCTTGCAGTAAAAAATCAAGTTTCCGTCCCACCGGTTCCGGTACAGACAAGGTAGTGGAAAACTGATCTAAATGGCTGCGAAAACGAACGATTTCTTCTACGATGCCGATACGGTCGGCAAAGAGCGCGGCTTCCTGGAGCACTCTGCTTTCATCGGGAGCCGTTCCTGCCGCCGCCAAAAGTTCCCTCAGCTTAAGGAGCAATTTCTCTTGATACTCACAGGCTACTTGGGGCGCCCGCGCTTCCACCGTCTGCAACCGCTCCCGAAGCAAGGCAATGCGCCGCGCAAAATCCTCTTGTAAATTACAGCCTTCCTGGCGTCGCATCGCCAGAAGCTGGGCCAAAGCCGCCTCTAACGCTTCCTGCAGCACAGGCCAGCGGTTTTCGGCATCTTCCTGCGCTTCCGTTACTCTGATAATATCCGGATAGCGCAGCAGCTGCTCCACCGTCAGCGTTTGGGGCAATCCCAATTGCGTCGCCAACTCCTGGCCCGCTTGAAAATAGGCTTTAGCCAATTCATAATCCACTTGCACATTAGCGGCCTTCGAGCCAACTTCCTCAAAGGAAATAAATACATCTACCCGGCCGCGTTGCAGCTTTGCCGAAACAAGGCGTCGTACGCGCTCTTCCAGCACCAACAGCGCTTTAGGCATACGTACGACTACTTCGCCATAGCGATGATTTACCGACTTAATCTCTACTTGCATGCGAAAGCTAGCGCCTTCTTGCACGGAAGAGGCCGCTTCACCGCGCCCAAAACCGGTCATGCTTTGTATCACTGTATCGCCTCCTGTCCGCGCAGGCGGCAGGTCCCGCGAAACACTTCTGTCGCCGGCCCCGTCAGATACACATGATTATCTTCTTCCGACCATTCTACTTCCAATACGCCGCCGTCGAGAGCCACTTTACAGCGTCTCTCCGTCAATCCATTCAACACAGCTGCCGTTACGGTTGCGCAGGAACCAGTGCCGCAAGCCAGCGTAACCCCAGCGCCGCGTTCCCATACACGCATGCGCAATGCTTGGCGGTTGATAACCTGGACAAATTCCACATTGGTCTTGCGAGGGAAAAAAGCATGTGTTTCCAGTTTCGGCCCCCAAAGCTCCAGCGGGACCGCTTCCGCATCGTCTACAAAGATCACCGCATGCGGATTGCCCATGGATACGCAAGTAACAGCAAAGTCTCCATGCTCTGTTTGCAAAGACCGGCTGACAACGCGTTCCTCTCCGCCATCTTTAACAGGGATGTCCTTTGCTGCCAGCTTAGGTTCCCCCATATCCACCCGAACCTGTCCGTCTTCCAGCAGCTTCGGACGAATCAAGCCTGCTTTTGTTTTAAAAGTCATTTCTTTTTGGTCTGTCAAGCCGTTTTCATAGGCAAAACGAGCCATGCAGCGCGTCACATTGCCGCACATTTCCGCTTCACTGCCGTCGGAATTAAAAATCCTCATTTCAAAGTCAGCTTCCTGTGACGGTAAAAGCAGCACCAGGCCATCGGCGCCAATGCCGAAATGCCTGTCGCATACAGCAATAGCCGCTTGTGCATTATCAGGGAAGGCGTACTTGCTTCCATCCACTAAGACAAAATCATTTCCGCAACCATGCCATTTGCTAAAAGAAAACTGCATTCTTATCCCTTCTTTCCTTAAGCCGCGTCCATTCCCTTCAGTAACGGCGCTACAGCTGCCAAAAACAGCGTCATCCATTGCTACTTATTGTACTGGCAGAAGCTGTTCTTGGCAAGTAAAAAGCCCGATAAATCTCCGTTTTACTCCCGAAATCGCTCTAAAATTGACCCGTACGCCCTTGAATGCTATACTGAGTTCAACCTTTTATTATGCAAGGAGGAACGCACATGGCTAGTATCGACGGCCTTACCTGGTGCGCCGTTGCCGCGGAGCTTGCCGCTAAGTTAATTGGCAGCCGCGTAGACAAGGTGTTCCAACCCCATTCCCATACCATCGTTTTGTCCCTGCGCCAGCCGGGACATTCTTATTTTCTTTCTCTTTGCGGCCTGCCTAATTCGGCAGCCGTCCTGCTTCTTGAAGAACGCCCGGAAACCCCCTCCCAAGCGCCTGCGTTCTGCATGTTGCTGCGTAAGCATTTAGAGGGCGCTCGTTTGCTAAACATCAGCCAGCCAGGCTTCGATAGATTGCTGATTTTTAATTTCGCCGCCCGGGAAGAAGGCGGGCAACTTAGTGAAAAAGAGCTTGTCCTAGAAGTTGCAGGGCGTCACAGCAATTTAATCTTTCTTCGCAATGGCCTTATTGCGGATGCCGTACGGCGCGTCGGCCCCGAAGACAGCCGTTTACGGCAAATTCTACCCAATATTCCTTATGAAACGCCCCCTTTAGAGGGAAAATTGAATCTTGCAACTCTCAAGCAGGAATTGTTTGAGCAACGTTTCAACTTGCAAGCAGATCAAGGCGCCACAACAACCGCCTCGCTAATGGCCACTTTGGCTGGCGTTGGTCCTTATACAGCTGGAGCTTGCCTAGCAGCCGCAGCAGAGCTCAGCACTGAAAAACCTCTGACGCAACGTCTTTGGCAGGTTCTAGCAAACTGGCAAGAGCAGCTGCAAAACCCACAGTTTTGGCACGCCCATGCAGTGTTGCGTCCTAATGGCAAAGTCCAAGCTCTGCTTCCTTTTATACCGTCAGCGCTTCCTGACGGTTTCACTGCCCTAGCTTGCTCCTCCCTGCTTGACGCTTTAGCCTTGCTGCATCGGCGTGAAGCACAGCAGCAAGAGCTCCAACGGTTTGTGCAAACCGAGCTGACAAAATTATCTCGCAAAAAGCATATTTTAGAGGAAGAATGCCAAGAAGCCTCCTTAGCCGATCATTGGCGCCTTTATGGCGACCTACTGATGGCGCAGCTGCATCTAGTAGCCAAAGGAGCTTCTGAGGCCACGCTCCCCAATCTATTTGAACCGGATGCGCCAACCATTCAAATTCCGTTGGATCCTTCGCGCACGCCTGCTGAAAACGCCCAGCATTGCTATCGACAATATAATAAGAGCAAGCGGCGTCAGATCGTTTTAGTCGAACAAATCCAGCAAACAACTAATACGCTTTCTTATTTGGACAGCGTAGAAACTATGCTGCAAACGGCAGCGACAACCGCTGAAATCCAAGAAATACGGCAGGAATTGACAAGCACAGGTTTTTTGGCGGCTCCCAAGAAAAAGCAAGCCGCCCTTCCGCTGAGCCAGCCGCTGCAGGTGCAAGGACCAGAGCAAAGTCTGATCTGGGTGGGACGCAATAACCGACAAAACGACGAACTGACCTTCCGCCGCGGCAAACCCGGCGATTTATGGTTTCATGCTAAAGACATGCCTGGGTCGCATGTGCTGCTGCAAATGCCTCCAGGCCTAACAGCCAGCAAAGAAGCTATCGAACTTGCGGCGTCTTTGGCTGCTCATTTCAGCAAGGGAGCTGCTTCCAGCCGCGTGGCCGTCGACTATACGGACCGCAAACAGGTCAAAAAACCTTCCGGCTCCAAACCCGGTTTTGTTATTTATTTCCAACAAACCACATTATATGTCTCACCCAACCCAGAACATCTTAAGCCTTATCTGGAAAACAAGAGAGCGAAAACAAAGTAACAGTAAGGATTGAACAAGAGTCGCGGGAGTCACGGGAGGGTACCACAGAGGGTTACGGTGTATTATATTTCTTAAAACTTGATGCATCTGCTTTTTCAGCTGCAAAAACCATTCAAAAAAGCTGCCCGGCACAAAAACCGGACAGCTTTTTCCATTTAACGCTCTATTGTTCCCTCTGGCCACTCCGGTTCTCTTGTTCGTCCTTCGTGCCCAACAAGTTCTCCTAATCCACAAACTCCCGAATGATAACCTGCTCAACACCGTCGCAGGCTTCCAGTTGCACGCTAACCACTTCCCGCGAGGAAGTAGGCACATTTTTACCGACATAGTCGGCGCGAATCGGCAATTCCCGATGGCCGCGATCCACTAATACAGCCAAACGAATGGATTGAGGACGCCCCATATCGATCACCGCGTCCAAGGCGGCCCGGATGGTACGCCCCGTATACAGCACATCATCCACCAGCACGACAATTTTGCCATTCAAGTCAAAGGGGATTTCCGTACCATGCACTACAGGCTGATAAGCCAAGGTCGACAAATCATCTCGATACAAAGTAATGTCCAAAAGGCCGATAGGCGGACGATAGCCTTCGATTTTTTCAATAGCCCCTGCCAAATATTCCGCCAGCGGCACGCCTCGCGTACGAATACCGAGCAAGACAACGTCTTTCACGCCTTTGTTTTTTTCAATAATTTCATGGGCAATACGAGTTAGGGCTCGCTGCACCCCTTGGCCATCCATAATGACCGCTTTGTCTTGAATCTTTCTCATCATTCGACTCCTCCTATCGCAAATTGCTCTCGCAGCTCTTTTAGTATGCTTTGCATATCTTGCGGCAAAGGCGCTTCAAAAGAAAGAACCTCTTTCGTCTGAGGATGGGTAAAGGACAATTGCGCTGAATGCAGCGCCTGTCCCTGGATTAAATGGCTAAAATACGGCTTCAAGCGGCCATATTTCGGATCTCCTACCACTGGATGGCCAATATACTGCATATGCACCCGAATCTGATGCGTCCGCCCCGTTTCCAGACGGCATTCCAAAAGCGTATATTCTGTAAAACGCTCTACCACTTTAAAATGAGTAACTGCTTCTTTGCTGTTCTCAAAGGTCACCGCCATTTTTTTACGGTCCTTCGGGTGCCGGCCAATAGGCGCCTTGACAATCCCTTGTTCTACCGTGACAGCGCCGTGAACAATCGCCAAATACTTGCGTGTAGCTGTCTTTTCTTTGATCTGCTTCGCTAATGAAAGATGAGCCGCATCTTCCTTGGCTATGACCAGCAAGCCGGTCGTATCCTTATCGAGACGGTGCACAATACCGGGTCGAACCTCTCCGTTGATGCCGGATAAATCTTTGCAATGCTCTAAAAGAGCATGTACCAGCGTCCCGTGATGATTTCCTGCAGCCGGATGGACGACCATGCCGCGCGCTTTATTAATCACTGCTACATGCGCATCCTCATAGACAATATCCAAAGGCAAATCTTCCGGCTGCAAAGAGGATGCTTCCGGCTGCGGTTCGCGCCAGCAAACTTCCTGTCCCGCTTTGAGCTTAAAATTCGCCTTGGAGCTTTGGCCATCTACCGTTGCAGCGCCGGCAACCAACGCTTTTTGCACATGACTGCGCGAAGCCTGCTCCAAACGCTCCGTTAAAAAAACATCAAGACGGAAACCGGCCTGTTCCGGCTCCACCCTCCATAACTGGGTTGTATTATATTCGGTCATTCTGACGTTTCCCGTCCTTCCTCCCGTAGCAAGCCCCAAACAATTAGAGTCGCCCCCAGGCAAATACCAATATCCGCTAAATTAAAAATGGGCCAGATACGAAAATCCAAATAGTCAATAACAGCCCCCAAACGAACTCGATCCAGCAGGTTTCCTACCGCACCGCCAGCCAGCAAACTCATGCCGTACCGAACCCATATTCCCTGCGCCGCCAGCTCTTTATAGGCAAAGGCCAGAAAAGCCAGCAAAAAAGCGGCGATAGCAATAAAGAACAAAGTCTGATTTTCAAAAAGACCAAAAGCAGCCCCTGGATTTTGAATATACGTTAAATGAAAAATACCAGGCAGCACGGGAATGGATTCCCCTAACTGCATAGTCCCGGAAAATAACTTTTTCAGCAATTGATCGGCAATAGCCAGCGCTACGCCCCAAACAAACACCTTCAATACATTCTCTCCTGCCACTCAAAACCACTTGGTTCCTTAATTATTTTATTGTACAGGGAAATCAAGCAAAAGGCAAAGAAAAAGAGGTCCGGCTGAGCCAGACTCTCTTTTTCAAGGCTTTCGCTTTTTCTAGTTAACCCTAGTTTATTTGCTTAATACCGTAGCGCAACGCGCGCACAAAGTCGGATGTTCTTCATTTTGTCCGACTGACTGGCTGTAAATCCAGCAACGCTCACATTTTTCACCTTTAGCTGCCTGCACAAGCACCGCCATATCACCAGTTTCGTTCCGCACGGCGTTATCCGGAGCTTCTGCCAAAGGCAGTACTTCCGCGCCGGAGGTGATGGTCAAGGAAGCCAGTTCCCCTGCAGTCAGACCGGAAAGAAGCGCCAGATTTTCTTCTGCCGTATACACAACCAGGTTGGCATCCAACGAATGACCGATATCCTTATTGCGGCGAGCCTGTTCCAGAGCCTTCATAATATCGCCACGCACCGCCAAAAGCTTAGTCCATTTAGCGTCCAAAGCCTCATCCAAATACTGCGGGCAGGCTTCCGGCCACTCGCTCAATTGAATGCTCTCCAAATGTTCCTGGCCGCTTTGCTGGGGCAGGTACCGCCAAATTTCTTCACTGGTAAAGGTAAGAACTGGCGCCAGTAGCGACAGCAAGGTCATGGTTATTTTATGCATCACCGTTTGCGCCGCCCGACGCCGCTGATCATCCGGAAGTTCCGCATAGAGGCGATCTTTAATGATATCCAGGTATACGGCGCTGAGATCAATGGTGCAGAAATTATGAATGGTGTGATACAGCGTATGGAATTCATACCGATCATACGCCGCTGTCACTTTTTCCCGCACTTGCTCCAAACGCAAAAGCGCCCAACGATCCAACTCGCTCAGCTGCTCATAAGCAACTGCATGCCGATTTGCATCAAAATCATTAAGATTGCTCAGCATATAGCGGAAAGTATTGCGGATTTTGCGATAAATTTCCGCCAATTGCTTGAGAATGTCATTGGAAATGCGTACATCTCCCTGGTAGTCGGCGGAAACTACCCACAGACGCAGAATATCCGCGCCGTATTGTTTGATGACCTGTTCCGGGAAAATAACATTGCCCACAGACTTACTCATTTTGCGGCCTTCGCCGTCCACAACAAAGCCATGCGTCAATACGGCCTTATAGGGGGCTCGTCCCCGCGTAGCTACAGAAGTGAGCAAGGAAGACTGGAACCAACCGCGATGCTGATCGCTTCCTTCCAAGTACATGTCCGCCGGCCAAGCAAGCTCTTCACGCTGCTCCAATACCGCTGCATGGCTAGAGCCGCTGTCAAACCAAACATCCATAATGTCCGATTCCTTACGGAAATGGTCATGTCCGCACTTGGGGCAAGTCGTTCCTGATGGCAAAATATCTTCAGCGTCATATTTCCACCAAGCATCAGAGCCTTCCCGTCCGAAAAGCGCAGCCACAGCCTGAATGGTATCATCATTAATCAACGGTTCATTACACTCGCGGCAATAGAAAATCGGGATTGGCACCCCCCAGACCCGCTGCCGGGAAATGCACCAGTCTTGACGATCCGCTACCATGTTGTGAATGCGTTCTTCGCCCCAGCCTGGGTACCATTTGACATCGCGAATAGCAGCCAGCGCTTCTTCTCGATAACCGGCTACCGAAGAAAACCACTGCTCTGTAGCCCGGTAGATCACCGGATTTTTACAGCGCCAGCAGTGAGCGTACTGGTGACGAATCGAACCTTTGGCCAAAAGCAAGCCGCGGCTTGCCAATTCCTTGATAATGGGCACATTAGCGTCTTCAATCTGCATGCCCGCAAAAGGACCGGCTTCTTCCGTGAATACGCCGCTGGGATTCACCGGGTTGATAACCGGCAAACCGTATTTCTTGCCGACTTCAAAGTCTTCCGGACCATGTCCCGGCGCCGTGTGCACGCAGCCGGTGCCTTGCTCTAACGTGACATGCTCGCCCAGTACGATCGGAGCTTGCCGTTCCAAGAAGGGATGATGAAAGACCAAGCCTTCCACATCGCTGCCTTTAAAGCGCTCCAAGATGGTAAAGTTCTCTTTCTTAGCTGCTTGAACTACCTGTTCCGCCAATTCCGCAGCCAACAGATATACTTCTTCATCCACTTTCACCCAGGCATACTCGATTTCCGGATGAAGGGCAATCCCGGCATTAGCCGGCAGCGTCCAGGTCGTCGTCGTCCAAATGACCGCATACGTTTTAGAGGCATCCACACCAGCAGGCAGCTTCCCTTTAGCATCGACCAAGGGAAATTTCACGAAAATAGAGTGCGATTTTTTTTCGGCATACTCAATTTCCGCTTCCGCCAGCGCCGTTTCGCAGGATACGCACCAATATACGGTTTTAAGGCCTTTATAAATATGACCTTTTTTCGCCATTTCTCCAAACACTTCGATCTGTTTGGCTTCATAAGAGGGTTTCAGGGTCACATAAGGATTATCCCAGTCGCCGCAAACTCCCAAGCGTTTGAAGTCGCTGCGCTGGGCGTCAATCCATTTGTGAGCGTATGCATTACATTCCTGACGCAGCTGCAGCGGGTCCAGCTCATGACGGTTTAAGCCCAAATTTTTAATAGCTGCATGCTCAATCGGCAGGCCATGGGTATCCCAGCCAGGCACATAGGGCGCCTGAAAGCCGCGCAGCGTCTTATATTTGATAATGATATCCTTCAAGACTTTATTAATGGTATGGCCAATGTGAATATTACCGTTAGCATAGGGAGGTCCATCATGCAAAATGAACTTTTCCTTGCCGGCGCGCCGCGCCACGCGCTTTTTATCAATATCGTTCTTTTGCCAGAAATCAATGATTTCCGGCTCGCGCTGAGGCAGATTGCCTCGCATAGGAAATTGAGTTTCCGGTAAATTAAGAGTTTTGCTATAATCCACTGTTTCCTGCACCTCCAAAAATACATAAAAGCCCCCCGTCCCGGAAAAGGGACGAGAGGCTATTTTCCCGTGGTACCACCCTTGTGACCGCCATGGCGGCCGCTTGTGGACACAGTAACGCGTGTCATACGGAAAGCGACTCATTATAGCCGTTTTCAGCTCCAGAGTGATCTTCCGCACACTGCTTCAGCCGGGCTTCCACCCTTCCCGGTTCGCTGTTTTCCACCTGCGCGCGTACTGTTTCCTTCATTGCCTATGTCCATATTTGAAACAAATTATACACAAGTTTTATCAAAAAAGCAATGTGCCTGTTGGAAAGGAGCCTTATTCAACGATTTCTCTTCTCAGTTCCTTTTCCTCCAAAAGCTCCAATTGGGATTGAGCCAGCATGCGCATACGCGAACGGAAGAGCTGCCCTTGCGCACGCAGTTCATCGCATTCGGCCTGGATACGTTGCAATTGGGCATTAGCCTCATCAACAATCCGCCGGCTTTCTACTTCCGCTTCCTTACGAAGCAAATCCGCTTCTTTTCTAGCGTTAACCTTGACTTCTTCCGCCGCTTCCTGCGCTACAACCAACGTATTATGCAATGTATTTTCCAGGTTTTGAAAATACTGTATCTGCGACTTCAAGCGCTCTGTTGTTTCACGCAGATCTATATTGGTTCGATACAGTTCTTCATAGTCATGAAGAACTTGCTCGAGAAACTCATCGACTTCAGCTTCGTTATAACCTCTAAAAGCTTTGCGAAACTCCTGATTCTGAATATCCAACGGCGTAAGCATGATTCCTGTCCCCCTAATTGCTGCATTCATAAATATCGTCGCAACAGCAGACTCAAACGACCCTTTTTCGTCTCCCCTAGGATTTCAACAATTTCTACACGGCCCCGACCGCGCAAGGAGAGGATATCCCCCTGTTGCACGCTCTGCGAACCGCCTTTGGCCGGCTGCCAGTTAACTCGCAGCTTATCGGCTTTAATCTCTTCCGCCATCCGGCTCCTGGATACGCCATACCCGGAAGCTGCCACCACATCCAGACGCAAAGAAGGAACCGTCGTCTTAATTTCTTTGACGGTTTCCTCTTTAGGTTCAAGCTCTGCTAAAGAAATTTCCTTGGTGCTCACCTGAGCGCCGCCTAAATAAGACAACTGCTGTAACAGATAATCTCCTAACGGCGCATCGGTTAATACCTGACAACCTTCGCTGGTCATCAAGATATCCCCCAGAACCTCGCGCTCAATGCCTACTCCCAGTAAGCCTCCTAAAACATCCCTATGTGAAAGGCGCTCATAACGCTTGTCCCAAGAAACTGCAATCGCCCGCAGGCCAAAGTCGACTGCACCGTAATACTCGGCAGATACAAAGGCAGCTTTAACTCGTTCCGCTCGTTCATAACCGCCTTGCAGCTCAAGGCGTACTTTACCGTCCCACTGGGCAGCCACCGTTTCCGCCACGGAAATTCCAGCTGGATCCAAAAAATCACTGACTCGAAACCGGCGCGAACGCAGGGCTTGTTCGGCTAAATCGAGCAGCCTGGCGGCCAAAATGTCCTGGCCGCTGCTTTTATAATACCGTAAAATTTTTTCCCGATTATTCACGAATTGCCTTTCCCCATTTCCTTGGAACGCTCCGTTGCCGCCACTACAGCATCGATTAAAGCGGCGCGTACATTGTGACTTTCCAGCGCATGCAAGCCGGCAATGGAAGTTCCCCCAGGCGAAGCAACCATGTCACGCAAAATAGCCGGATGCTGTCCGGTTTGCACTACCATCTTCGCTGCACCCAATAAAGTCTGCGCCGCCATGAGAATGGCGTTTTTCCGAGAAAGGCCAACGCGTACGCCAGCATCCGCTAAGGCGTCAATCATAAGAAATGCATACGAAGGGCCGCTGCCAGACAAGCCCGTAATGGCATCCAACAAGTTTTCATCCACTTTTTCCACGCGCCCTACGGCGGAAAATACGGCTCTAGCCGCCTGGTCCGCCTCTTGGTCTGCACGGCTGCCTAAGGCAAAAGCAGTCATGCCTTCCCCTACCGCTACAGGAGTGTTAGGCATGACACGAACAACGCGATGCTTGCGAAAATGGCTTTCTAAGAAATCTAACGGAATCCCGGCCGCCACGGATAAGATCAACGTTGTCGGTTTAGTCGCCAAAGCCAAGGTAGAGATGATTTGTTTCAAGACCTGCGGTTTAACGGTTAAAAACAAAATATCTGCTGCGCCGGTCAAAGCCGAGGCGCTTTCACTGCCCCGCACGCCATAGGTTTGTTCCAAAACCTGCAAGCGCTCTTCCGAGGTGTCAAATACCAACAGATTCTCTTGCGTCGTCATTTCCTTGTCCAACAGGCCGCGCAGCAGAGCCTCAGCGATAGCTCCGCCCCCCAAAAAGCCTATGATCTTACCCTGTAACACTTGTTTCAATTGTTCATCCATGGTACAACCGTCCTGTCCTGATCATCGTAGGTGTAAGCAACATCCACATTCGCAGGAGCACAAAGAAAAATATGATGCCCCACTTTTTGAATACTGCCTCCCAAGGCATAGGTGGTGCCGCTCATAAAATCAATCATGCGTTTAGCCACTTCTTTGTCCGTGCCTTCAAAATTCACGACTACAGGCTTGCGGTTTTTTAAATAATCCGCCACATGCTGCACATCGTCAAAGTTAGCCGGCTCTACCACCATGACCTTCATCTGCTTAGAAGCAGCCGTTGCGCCCCCCGTGGCGGCATTCGGCAAATTGACCACATTATTCTGTACCGCAGAAGGTCTGGCGCTGCGCGGCGCACGTTCTTCAGCCGCAGGCTGCTGCGATTGTTGTTCTTGTTCCTTAGCATCTCCCGGCTCGATCAATCCCAATGTGCCGCACACTTTTTCTATAAATTTCATCTAACCTTCCTCCTTTGGAGCATATTGTCTAGCTCCGAATAACGCCGTACCGACACGCACCATATTGGCGCCTTCTTGAATAGCAACCTCAAAATCATTGCTCATCCCCATAGAAAGCCACTGCCACTCGCATTGCGGCAAAGCCGCCTTTCGTAAAGCCGCAAATAAGCTGTAAGCTTCCTGAAACACAGGCCTCACCGACTCAGCGTCCTCCATTAAGGGAGCAATTGTCATTAAGCCTTTTATTCTCACATGCGGCCATTGAGCTGCCTGTCGTGACAATGTCCAGACTGCATCCGGATCCATACCGAATTTGCTTTCTTCGCCTGAAACGTTCACCTGCAACAGTACTTCCTGAGAAATTCCTTGTTTGGCTGCTTCCTGCTCAATTTGCTGCAAAAGTCGTTCACTATCCACTGAGTGAATCAAAGCAACCTTGCCTACGATTTGCTTCGCCTTGTTAGTCTGTAAATGACCAATCAAATGCCATTTCGCTTTAACGCCGATATGCTCTATTTTAGGCAAAGCTTCTTGAACCCGATTTTCGCCAAACACAGTAAGTCCCGCTTCCAAGGCTTCTTCGACTACCTCTGCAGCATGATTTTTACTCACCGCAATCAAACAAATGGGCCCTGGCTGTTCAATTTCGGATTTGCGAGAGGCCAAAGCCTTCGCGATTCTCCCTTCCACCGCCTGCAGGCGTTCTGAAATCGAAGACATATTTTGTTCCCCCTAGCATATACCTGCCTTTGCAGTGGCTCTTTTAAGAAAAAAGAGCATGGGCGTCCCATGCTCTTTGCGAATTACCTCTTGTGCATGAAGACCGGCACATCCAGGCTAAAGTCAGGAACCTGTCCTACACGTTCCTTTTTGCCTTCATTGCCGCCAACTTGTACAGACCGCGCCGAGCGTTGATCGAAACCGGTCGCAATAACCGTAACCCTGACCTCATCCTGCAAGGTTTCGTCAATGACAGCACCAAAAATCAAGTTCACTTCCGGGTCTGCAGCCTGTTCAATAATGGCCGCCGCCTCGTTCACCTCAAATAAACTCAAGTTAGTACCGCCGGTGATATTTAGCAGCACCCCTTTAGCTCCATCAATGGAGGTTTCCAACAGCGGACTCTTGATAGCCGCTTCCGCCGCCGCAATGGCCCGTCCCTCGCCTGCAGCAACGCCTACTCCCATCAGAGCCGAACCGGTATCGCTCATAATCGTTTTTACATCGGCAAAATCCAAATTAATCAGACCAGGAACGGCAATCAAATCGGAAATGCCTTGAACGCCTTGACGCAGTACATCATCAGCTATCCGAAACGCTTCCATGATGGGCGTTCTCTTGTCCACGACCTGCATCAAACGATCATTAGGAATGGTAATCAGCGTATCCACGCGTTCTTTCAAATTGGCAATCCCTTTTTCCGCTTGCTTAAAACGGCGCTTTCCTTCAAAAGAAAACGGCTTAGTGACTACGCCAACTGTAAGGGCCCCTACTTCGCGAGCGCATTCGGCAACAACCGGCGCCGCACCAGTCCCTGTGCCTCCGCCCATGCCCGCGGTTACAAACACCATATCGGCGCCCCGCAAAGCCTTAATCAGTTCTTCACGACTTTCCTGAGCGGCTAAATCTCCAACCTCCGGGTTAGCGCCGGCCCCTAGACCTTTTGTTAGCTTTTCTCCGATTTGGATGCGATAAGGAGCCTGTGCCTGCAGCAACGCTTGAGCATCGGTATTTACGGAAATAAACTCCACGCCCTTCAATCCTGCTGCAATCATGCGATTGACGGCATTGTTGCCGCCACCGCCTACCCCTACTACTTTAATGGTTGCTAGATGCTCCAACTCCATGTCAAATTCCAACATGAACGAAAATCCTCCTTACGTCAAGGCTAAACGCCCTGCTGCATGCGAAAAAACTTATAATTACTTCCACACGCTATTTCCATTTTCCTCTTTACGGAAGCTACTTTTTCAGAAAATAGCGGCGTAATATCGCCAAATTTTGAAATATCCGCAAACCAAAGGCCAATAATGCGACATAATACAAGTCAATGCCTAAGCGTTCGCCAATATAAACCAAACCAGCCGCCATTAACGCATTAGTAAAAAAACCAGTTACGAATACGCTATTGTCGAATTTTTCATCCGCTCCGGCGCGCAAGCCTCCAAAAACGGTATCTAAACACGCCAACAAGGCAATCGACATATACTTGGCATATTCAACCGGAACCGTCCCTGGTATCAGAGAACCCACAAATAAGCCCAAACATAAGCCTGCAATCGGGAGGTACATTACTGTGCGCCCCCTTCCTTAGCCGGTTTGGCATATTCAAACCGAAACGCGCCTTTATACGCGGGAACCGCGACACGATCCGTTTGCTTGATAGTTACCTGAATCCCCCAGAACTGCAGCGTTTCAACAACGCCGCCGCGCATGCGCAAAGCATTTTCCAATGTTTTAGGTTCGCCTATAGCAACAATTTCATAAGGCGCTGATGAACGGGTATTATTCACCGACAGTGTCGGTCCGGCGCAGCGTATTTCCGAAGAAGCAATCAGCCGCTGCTCATTGATCGACATGGCTTCCGCTCCGGCCGCCCAAAGTTCATTAATCACTTTAAGGATATCATCATCATGAATAACATATAAGTTCGGATTTTCTCCCGGTTTAGATGGCCGCTTACTGTCATTGATCGTTACCACAACGCCAGGTCCTGTCAAATCAACAACGCCTGCGCCCATCTGGATCAACTGCATTTCTTTCGAAGTCCGCCCTCCGAGAGCTTGTTCGCGTAACTCCTTTACCTGGTTGTTCAGTGCATCTCGTTCCTTCTCTGTTTGCAGCAACCTTTGCGATAAATCTTCTACTCGCTGCACCGACAATACGGACCGCATATCTTCCGTTGTTTTAAACTGCACTGCCAACATAATGCCCAAGATAAAACAAACCAAAGCAATGGCCCATTGCCCTTGTTTAATCGACAACACCGTTCTTGACTCCCTTCTTGTGTTTCCTCTTTTCAAGCTTTAAGGCTTGAATTTGATTACCGGTGTCGCAAAACTGACATCGAAATAATCCACTCGTTCTAACTTATCTCCCAATTGTTCCACAAGTTCTTGTACTTTCTGAGCTTTTTCCGTCATTTTCGTTCCATCACCCAAGCGAACCTTCGCTCCAGAAAGCAAATATAACTGCATTTTCTCGGAAGTTACAAAGTGCACTTCCGATACTTTTTCTAACGTTTTCGCGTCCAAACGGTCTAAAAACTGCAGCGCCATGATCACCTGCGGCTGGCTCAGCTTATCGCCAATATACTCTTGCCCCGCGGAAATGCCAGTAATAAAGGGCCATCGCATATCTTTAAGATAACGCTGCACATTGAGTACCGTACCGTCACGATCTATTGCTAAAATACCATACGCTGCCGTTACATACGCTAACGGACGCCTTTCTTCCACAGCAATGCGCAAATTCCAGGGAAATTTCCTCTCCACTTCAGCCCGGCGAATGCGCAAATCCTGCTCTAAACGATGTTGCAGAAGTTCCGGTCTCACTCGCAGCAAATTGACCGGTTCTCCAATCCCTGCAATCACCAAAAGCTCCTCCTTGGAAAGTTCCTGCAACCCTTCGACTTCTACATGTCCCAGGGCCAACCAAGAAGAGCCGCTGAGCCACAAGCCGCCAAAGCCGAGAAAGCAAAAAAGCAAGCCCAAAAGCAGCAGCGGCCAAAAGCGAAACCTTCTTTTAGGAGAAATAGCCCCTGCGCCCATAGCATCGACTCCTACTCTAATTTATCATTTTATAAAGATTATACCATTAGCAAAGTCATTCGTCACACCAGACCTTATGCCCAAAGATGAGCGCTAAACATCACGTATTGGTGCAGCAAGAGGACAAGCGCGCCTCTGTTTGGAAGCGCAGCTTGTCCTCTTGCTTATTTCCGCGTCAACGCTTGCAATAAAATGCGCTCGCACAGCGCTTCAAAAGAATGGCCTTCAGCCGCTGCCGCTTTAGGCACCAAGCTAGTTTCCGTCATGCCGGGAACGGTATTAACTTCCAATACATAGGGGCGCAGTTTTTCGTCCAGCATAATGTCCGCTCTGGCAACGCCAAAACATCCTAAAACCTGGCAAGCCTGCACTGCTGCCTGTTGGACCATCAGCGTCACATGCGGCGGCAATTTGGCGGGGACAATATATTCCGAGGCCCCCTTAGTATATTTGGATTGATAATCATATACGCCGGATTTCGGAGCAATCTCAATAACCGGCATAGCCTCGGCGCCTGCAGTATCACACCACACAGGGACCGTAATTTCTCGACCGATAATGCACTCTTCCAATAATGCAGTTTTTCCGTACCGGAACACTTCTTCCAAGGCGGCCTGCACATCTTCCGCTTTGTGTACCATGCACACGCCAATGCTGGATCCTTGGGCAGCCGATTTAATAACCACAGGCAAGCCAAATTGTTTGATAACTGCTTGGGCCAAAGCCGACTTGTCCTCTTGCTCTTGCAGCACCGCAAACCGCGGTGTTGGCACATCAGCGCCTTGAAACATCATTTTAGAAGCCACCTTGTCCATAGCCAGCGCACTAGCCAATACGCCAGAGCCAGTATAAGGCAGCTGCTTTAATTCCAGAAGCCCTTGCAGCGTCCCGTCTTCGCCATACTTGCCGTGAACGGCGACAAAAACTACTTCCGCGCCGCAATCGGCCAATTGTTTTTCGATCCGCGCCGGTTCCAGATCAATTCCCACTGCTTGATACCCCAAGCGCTGTAACGCCGTCAAAATAGCATTGCCAGTCCGCAGCGAAACCTCACGCTCCGTGGATGGACCTCCCATGACTACGGCAATCTTCTTTTCCTTCATTTTCCTTTGCCTTCTTTCCTTGGGATCCTTCATTCATTAGCACTTATGGTTTTTCAACAAAGCCGCCAATTCTTCTCCTGCGCGCCAAATATCGCCGGCTCCCATGGTCATAATCAAATCACCCTGCTGCATATGTTTCATGGCAAACTCAGCCAACACAGCTTTATCCTGCACATAATAAACTTCTTGACCTTCTTTAGGCACAACCGCTTGGAACAGCATTTCTCCGTTTACCCCTTGAAGCGGCGCTTCACCTGCCGAATACACGTCGGTCAGCACCAATACGTCCGCTGCGCCAAAGGCCGCGCCAAATTCGCGATATAACAGCTGCGTCCGGGAATACCGATGCGGCTGGAATAAACAAACCAGCCGTTTCGGCTGGGTTTGTCGCGCCGCAACGAGAGTCGTCGCCACCTCGGTAGGATGATGTGCATAATCGTCCACAATCCAGACGTTTTCATCGCGGTATTTTGTCTGAAAACGCCGTTTCGCACCTCGAAACTCCAGCAAAGCAGCTGCAACGCCCGCAAAAGGCAAGCCAGCTTCTAACGCAACGATAATAGACGCCAAGGCATTAGAAACATTGTGTCGTCCCGGTACCGTCAACGTCACCTCGCCTAAGCAGTTTTCCTTATGCCATACTTCAAAAGTAGTGCAGCCAGTTTCCATGCGAATATGTAAGGCTCGGTATTCTGCATCAGAACGTTCCAGACCATACGTAACTACTTGTCGGTTCAAGCGGGGCAAAATCATTTGTATATTTTCATTATCCAGGCAAACCACGGCTTTGCCAGTTTCAGGCAAGCGTGCTACAAAATCAACAAACGCCTGCAATACATTTTCCATTGTGCCGTAGTGATCCATATGATCATTTTCTATATTGGTAATGACAGCCATCTGCGGCGAGAGTTTGAGGAACGAACCGTCGCTTTCATCCGCTTCCGCCAACAAATAACGTCCGCGGCCCCATTTGGCATTACTCGCCAGATAATCCACATCGCCGCCAATAATCACCGTGGGATCTGCGCCGCAACGCTCAAAGATCAACCCCAACATGGAAGTTGTTGTCGTTTTGCCGTGAGCTCCGGCTACACCGACTCCATCTTGTTCCAGCATAAATGCCGCCAATACATCGGCTCGATGCAACACAGAAAGCCCCTGTCTAAGGGCAGCCGCAAGCTCCGGATTATCGGCGTGAATGGCCGTAGATACGACCACTGCGCCTGCACCGGCTATATGTTCTTCCTTATGACCAATATGCACAACAGCTCCAGCCGCGCGCAAGCGAGCCAAGGTAGCTGAATCCTGCGCATCCGAACCGGATACTTGCATTCCTTTTTCCAAGGCAATAGTGGCCAAAGCGCTCATGCCTGCGCCGCCAATGCCGATAAAATGATACTTAGTTGTTGATGAAAGCAACGTTATTCTTCCTCCTTGCCGCTCTAGGCAGCGCTACTTAACCAATTTAACAGCCCATTCGGCAATATCCCTGGCCGCTTGCGGGCGTCCCAACGCCCTGCTGGCTTCCGCCATGGCGGTCAATTGCTGCGAATCGTCCAACAAGGTCAGCACGGTTTCTTGCAAAAGGCCTTCTTCCAATTGTGCGTCGCCCAACACTTTAGCCGCTCCGGCATTAGCCAGTACACGAGCATTCCACTCTTGATGATTTTCCGACGCATACGGGTACGGCACTAAAATTGCCGGTACGCCGCGCACGGTCAGCTCCGCAATCCCCAGCGCCCCAGCGCGAAACACGGCTAAATCCGCTGCCGCCAAGGCCGCCGGCATTTCATGCAAATACGGACGAACAAAAAGGCGCGGAGCTTCTTCCAGCCCACGTCGCCGCAGTTCGTCAACTACGTTATTATACTCGTTTTTCCCTGTGATGTGCAACACTTGCACATCCTCCCGCATCGCCAAGGCAGCGTGTACTTCAATCATCGCCTGGTTAATGCTGCGGGCGCCCCGGCTGCCGCCGGCAACTAGGAGGGTCTTGCAAGAACTGCTCAGTCCCAATTGTTTCAAGCTTTCCTCCCGCTGCGCTGTCAGAACCTCGCGACGCACCGGATTGCCTGTCACCGCCTGGCGGCAACGGCCGGAAAAACGGCTGGAAGCCTCGGCATAACCCAAAGCCACGCCATCAACAACATGCGAAAGAAGTCGATTGGTAATGCCTGCAATGGCGTTCTGTTCCTGAATCAACGTCGGAATTCCCAACAAAAATGCAGCCAACAACACCGGTCCGCAGACATAGCCCCCAGTCCCCACGACCACTTGCGGCCGAAATTGACGCAATAAGCCTATCGACTGCCATACGCCGCCCAAAGCGGTTGCTGCCGCCTGCATACTTGCAAACAAATTTTTCCGGTTCAACCCGCGGGAAGCTACAGTAGCAAAGGGAATCCCAGCCTTAGGAACCAGCTCCGCTTCCAAACCGCTTGCTGTACCAATGTATAAAAGCTCGGTTCCCGGATGCAAATGGCAAATTTCTTCGCCAATCGTCAGCGCCGGATAAATATGTCCGCCGGTTCCACCGCCGGACAATACTACCTTCATGCTTGTCCTCCTGTTGCCGCCTCCAGCGCCGCAACACATTCTTTAAAAAAGCGTCCGCGCTCTTCAAAACTAGAAAATTGATCGAAACTGGCACAAGCCGGCGACAACAACACCACTTCCGCAGGCTGCGCCAGAGCTTTGGCTACTTGTATCGCCTCTTCAACGCCAGAAACAAGACGAATCTGCTGCACTCCCGCTCGCCGGGCCGCCGCTTCAAAACGTTCCGCCGCCGCGCCAAACAAAAGCAAGCAACGAGCCTTATCCTTAACAAGCTTCATCATGGTCTGTAAATCTGTATTCTTATCCTTGCCTCCCGCCAGAAGAATAATGCCGGTATCAAAGGCTTCCAGAGCCTTAATGGTCGATTCTGGATTGGTAGCCTTAGAGTCATTATAATATTTTACATTATCAATTTCAGCCACTAATTCAATGCGATGCTCCACACCTTCAAAGGAGCGCAGCACGTCACAAATCACCTGCGGAGTCACGCCTGCCACATACGCCATAGCCGCCGCAGCCAGCACATTTTCAACATTATGAGCTCCAGGAAGGCCCAACTCCGCTGCATCCAGCAACGATATTTCCGCCCCCTGCCAACGAATCACCATTTTCCCAGCGCGAACAAAGGCGCCTTCAGGCAATACTTCCAAACGACTGAAAAAAAGCACCCGTCCCGGGGCTCGTTTAGCCATATCGCGCGTGATCGGGTCATCATAATTAAGAACAACAACGTCTTCGGCGCCTTGTTTATTAAAGACCCGCTCTTTGACACTGCTATACTGCTCCACTGTACCGTGGCGTTCCAAATGGTCCGGCGTCACATTCAATACAGCTGCCACATACGGGCGAAACTCCTGTACGCTTTCCAATTGATAACTGGAAATTTCAGCTACTGCCATGTCATTAGCGCCCAAGTCCAGCACCTGTTCCGAAAGGCCTGCGCCAATATTTCCGCCTACAGCCGTTTTAAAGCCGCTGGCCTTGATCATTTCTCCTAAAAGAGTGGTCGTCGTAGTCTTGCCGTTTGTTCCTGTGATAGCCAGCATAGGCGCCTTGCAAAGCTGATACGCAATCTCCACTTCGCTAACTACCGGAATCCCTCTTTGCTGCGCCTTACCCACGTACGCCGCCTTCAATGGAATTCCGGGAGACACTACTAGAAAATCAGCGTCTTCCAGGCACTCTTCCGCTTCCGCACCTAGTTGCAGATGAATTCCTTCATTCGCCAGATTCAACACCTGCAACGGCAGTTGCTCCGCTTCCTTGCCGTCCACCAATGTCACATCCGCCTGTACACGCCGCAACGCTTTGGCCACGGTTACGCCACTCACGCCTGCACCTAATACAACAGCCTTCTTTGCTGCTATTTCCATACGTCTTCCTCCTACCTGCTCCTGTTTATCAACGCAAGCCGCTCATCCACAAAACGCCCAACGCCGCCAAAGCAGCGCCTACCCCGCTTAACCAAAACACCAGAACCACCTTGCGCTCCGACCAGCCTCCCAATTCGAAGTGATGATGCAAGGGACTCATCCGAAAAATGCGCTTCCCTGTCGTTTTAAAGGAAAACACTTGCAAAATAACAGATAAAGCCTCCGCTACAAAAACAAGGCCCACAATACCCAACAGCAGTTCTGTCTTAGTCAATACCGCCAGAGCCGCCAAGGCGCCTCCCAAAGCCAATGAGCCAGTGTCGCCCATGAAAATCTTCGCCGGATACGCATTGAACCACAAAAATCCTAAGCAGGATCCTGCCAGAGCCACCGCAAATGCGCCAAGCCCTTCGTGCCCAAAGTAAGCGGCAATAACCGCATAGCAAACACTGGCAACCGTCATGGTTCCCGCCGCTAAACCATCCAAGCCATCCGTCAAATTCACAGCATTGCTGGCGCCAACAAGAATAAAAAATAAAAAAGCATAATAACCCCAGCCTAAATCAAGCATTTGCGAAGTTCCCGGAAGCCATACTTCCGTGCCTCGCTGCAAATAGACCTGTGCTACATACGCCAGCACTAGCGCCAGCGCCGCCTGTCCCAAAAGCTTCTGTTTGGCAGTCAGCCCTAGATTTCGCTTCAAGACCACTTTAATATAATCATCACTAAAACCAATCAAACCATGCCCTACAAAAACCAAGTACACTACCAGCACTTCCGGACGCCAACCGCCAAAAAGCAAGGTAGCTACCGTCATGGACAAAAGCATCAGCAAACCGCCCATCGTGGGCGTTCCCGCTTTGGCCAAATGACGCTGGGGTCCTTCTTCGCGAATACTCTGTCCGAATTTCAGCTTATGTAAAATCGGTATTAAAATCGGCCCTGCCGCCAAAACAACTGCCATGCCGGCAAGGCCCGGCAAAATCCACTCCATCATCTTTCAAAGACTCCCTGTTTTTGTTATTTATAGTTTTCAACGCAAGCGCTCCAGAATAGCCTCCATATGCATTCCGCGCGAGCCTTTCACAAGCACCGTATCACCCTTGCGTAAAATGCTTCGCAAGGCGTATTGCGCTTCTCCATGATCATTGCAGGCCAAAGCAATTTCCGCTCCTGCCAGTCTGGCTGCTTCCGCAATATAGCCAGCCAAAGGGCCTACGGTCACAACATGACGTATGCCGGAAGTAACCAAATGAATACCGATAGCTCGATGCGCTTCAATAGCAGCATCCCCCAATTCCAGCATATCCCCTAAAACAGCCACAACCCGTCCCTGGGCGATGGCAGCCACGGTGTCAATAGCCGCTCGCATCGAGAGCGGACTGGCATTATAGGCGTCATTCACCAAAAGATACCGCGGCGTCTGTTCAAATTCGAAGCGCATGCCGCTCGGCTCATATTTCTGCAGCGCGGCAGCAATATCCGCCAGCGACAATCCCGCCGCTTCTCTCGCTATCGCAACAGCAGCCAAGCTGTTATACACATTGTGTACACCTACCGCAGGAATCTCCATTACTTGCCGCTCATCTTTATAGCAGCATACATAACGAATACCTTGGGCTGAATAATGGACATTCTCCGCCCACACGTCCGCCTTTTCATTCAAGCCATAAGAAACTACACGGCAGGGAGCTTGCGCCGCCATAGACCTCACCAGAGCATCATCCTGGTTCAATACGGCTATGCCGTCATTGGGAAGCGCCTGCACCAGCTCCGCCTTTGCTTTAGCAATATTGGCCACAGACCCGAGAAGTTCCAAATGCGTTTCTCCTACATTGGTTACAATGCCCTGTGTCGGCCGGGCAATATCCGCTAGTTCCGCGATCTGCCCCAAGCCTCTCATGCCCATTTCTACTACAGCCGCTTCATGAGAAGGTTCCAACGATAACAATGTTAGGGGCAGGCCAATTTCGTTATTGAAATTTCCCTTTGTTTTCAATACATTAAAACGAGCCCCTAAGGCTGCAGCCACCATATCCTTCGTACTGGTCTTCCCATTAGAGCCAGTTACGGCAATAACAGGAATGGCAAAACGCAGCCGATGAAAGCGCGCTAAATCCTGCAACGCTTTACGCGTATCGGCAACCAGTACAACCGGGAGAGATACGTCTTCTAACACTGCATCTTCACGCTGCACCACCAAAGCCGCCGCGCCAGCCTGTATCGCGTCAGCCAAAAAATGATGGGCGTCAAAGGACTCCCCGGCCAAGGCTACAAAAAGCTCGCCCGGCTGCAACGCGCGCGTATCGGTTGCAACCCCTTCGCAAGACTGTTGCTCACCTTTTCCCCGTACTACCTTGCCGCCTGTGGCCTCCACTATCTCCGCTAATGTAAACCGTGCACTCATCTTTATGCCTCCTTTTGCCGCAGCCATTCCTGAATTATTTCCTTATCATCAAAATGAATTGTCTTGTCTTTTAAAATTTGATAGTTTTCATGTCCTTTGCCAGCTACTAAAATAATATCGCCTGGCTGAGCCAATTCCAAGGCCCGTCCAATGCCTTGCCGGCGATCCACTATCTTTTCATATTGCACCTCCGGGCGCAACTCTTGTAAAATGCCCACTTCGATTTCACTCAAAATGGTTTCCGGCTCTTCCGAACGAGGATTGTCCGAGGTGGCGATGACCACATCGCTATACTTTGCAGCCAGCGCCCCCATCAAAGGACGTTTCGTGCGATCCCGGTCGCCGCCGCAGCCAAATACGGTCACCACTCTGGCAGGCTTCATCTCCCTGGCTGTACGCAAAATATTTTCTAACCCGTCCGGAGTATGCGCATAATCAACAATAACAGCAAATTCCTTACCGCCGTCTACCCGTTCAAAGCGCCCAGGCACGCCGGGAAAGGAAGCCAAGGCGTCTTGGATTACCGGCCAAGACACGCCTTCGCTTAAAGCCGCTCCTATGGCTCCTAATGCATTGTAAACATTAAATCGTCCCGTGAGAAGCAGTTTAACCGGCCATGCTTCGCCTTTTCGTTGCAACAGGAAGCGCGCACCTTCCGGCGTCACCTGAACATTTTTAGCCAGCAAGTCCGCTTGGGCATCCTCAATCCCATACGTAAGTATGTCACACGCAGCCGCGTCCCGCATGACATCCGCCGCTGGATCATCCGCGTTGATTACCGCATGCTTGCCTGTTTTAGAACCAGCCTGCGAGGCAAGAGAAAACAAGCGAGCCTTAGCTTCTGCATACTCGCCAAGAGTTTTATGAAAATCCAAATGATCTTGAGTCATATTGGTAAACATAGCCATATCAAATTCACAGCCGGCAATACGGTCCAGGGCTAAAGCATGTGAAGATACTTCCATGACGACATAATCCATGCCGGCTTCCGCCATACGCCACAGCAACGCCTGAAGTTCCACTACATCAGGCGTCGTATTCTTCGCAGGAACCTTTTCATCGCCTATGAGCGACTGAATCGTTCCAATCAAGCCTACTCGATAGCCAGCCGCCTCCAAAATAGCTTTTAATAAATAGGTTGTCGTAGTTTTGCCGTTTGTACCGGTAACTCCCAACAAACGCAGTTTTTGTGTCGGCCTATCATAAAAAAAAGGAACAATGCGTCCCATCGCTTCACGTACATCCGGAACCACGAGCACAGCAGCTCCTGAAACCGTTAGCGGCCTTTCCGCCAAAAGAGCCACAGCCCCTTCAGCTACTGCCTTTTCGGCAAAATCATGCCCATCTACTTTACTGCCCGGCAAACAAATAAAAAGGCTTCCCTGTGTTACTTGTCTGGAGTCCTGCGTAATGCCAGTGATTGCAGCCTCACAAATCCCTTGGCATTGGACTTCCGGCAATAGCGCTATAATTTCTGACAGCATCTTTTGCATCAGTACATCTCCTCTGCATTTACTTGCTATTAATTGTAACGATTACTATAAAAAAAGTCCAATCACGAAAGTATGACAAAATACGAAAAAGCAACCGTACTGGCTGCTTTTCATAACTCTATTAATAAAAAATATAATAGCTTAGCGATTAGTACCTGCTTGCGCTGTCGCTCCCTTTAAGTTAGCTTTTACACGATCCCAAAGATTGTCCTGTGCTTCCACTGAAGCGGCACTCGGAGCCGTCTGAGGATTAATACAGTACAAGTTTTGCGGCGTTACCATGCCTAACTCACGCGTAGCTACGGCTTGAATACGCTGTGGCGCTTTGAGTTGGGCAATTTCCAACTGCAATTGTTCGTTCTCTTTTTCCAATGACATAATTTGGGATTTTGTCTTTACAACCGAATAGCCGGTCGTAACGACGAATTCACTGCAAACTGCACCAACAATGGCCAACACTGCTATGCCGCAAACAAGCAAGCCTACTCTCGCTCGCAAACGAACATCGCATTGCGGTTGCTTACGAAAGGTTTTTGCAGGTGTATGTTGCTGTTCTTCTACAGGATGTTTCCACTCCTGTCTTTGTTGAGCCAACATGCAAGTCCCTCCTTGGATCTGATTACCTGCCCAGTTTTTCAGCTATACGTAATTTGGCGCTTCTCGCCCTGGGATTGTTCTCCAGTTCCTGCTCTGAAGGCGTAACTGCCTTGCCTAGCAACCGCACTTGCGGCTGGTGGCCGCACATGCATATAGGAAGCTTAGGCGGACAAATACATCCTTTCGCCGCCGCAGCCAACGCCTGTTTCGCTGCACGGTCTTCTAGCGAATGAAAGGTAATAATGGCCAATCTCCCGCCAGGGAGTAAATGTTCAATAGCAGTACGAAACGCCCCCTGCAAAATTTCCAGTTCTTGATTTACTTCAATCCGAATAGCCTGGAAAGTGCGTTTAGCCGGGTGCGGCCCGTCTCGCCGGGCGGCGGCTGGAATCGCTCGTTTGATAATGTCCACTAATTGGCCGGTTGTCTCTATAGGGGCCGTCTGCCGAGCGGTTGCAACAAAGGAAGCAATTCGCTTAGCCCAACGTTCTTCCCCAAACTCTTTAATAATGCGCGCCAATTCCTCTTCCTCATACGTATTGACCACATCATAAGCGCTGCGCGCTTGCTGCGGATTCATCCGCATATCGAGAGGCGCATCCTGTTGATATGAAAAACCACGCTCTGCAACGTCTAACTGATGCGAAGAAACACCGAGGTCAAAAACAATGCCATTGACCTTTTCTACTCCTAATTCCGCTAAAACATCGCCGAGACGAGAAAAATTACTGTGTATTAAATCCACTTGACATGGCACACCGCTCAGTTTTTCTCTGCCGGCCGCCAACGCCGCAGGATCTTGATCAATACCTATGAAGCGACCTTGTGCGCTCAATTGATCCGCCAAGTATTTGGCGTGGCCAGCTCCGCCCAAGGTGCAATCTACATAAATTCCTGCAGGATCCTGCATTACCGCCTGCACGGTCTTTTCTAACAATACACTGACATGGTGAAACTCTTGCAAAACGAACCTCCTCGTCATCAAATCCCCAGATCAATCAACTCCTGGGTCAAATCCGATACGCTCGGAGCCAAGGCCTCATTATAGGCCTGCCACGCATCTTGACTCCAAATTTCGATACGATTTGATACACCGATGACGACAACTTCTTTTTCTAAGCGTGCGTGTTCACGCAACACGGGCGGAAGTAAAATTCTTCCTTGTTTATCATACCCTATTTCGGCGGCGCCTGCAAAGAAAAATCGCGTAAAAGCTCGGGCTTCCGGCTTAGCTAAGGGTAATTTTTTCAATTTTTCTTCTAAAACACTCCATTCAGACAAGGAATAACCAAACAAGCAGGCATCAAGTCCCTTGGTAAAAACAACTGTCTCTCCCAGTTCTTCGCGGAATTTAGCAGGTAAAAACAGGCGACCTTTGGTATCTACAGTATGTTGATACTCTCCCAAAAGCACCTTTATCACCCACTTTCCACCACTTTAACCCACATTTATGGATATTCGGATTTATTCGAAAAAATCCTGCTGATTTTTCCAAGTTTTTTACATTTTAACAAAAAGAGAGCAAACGCCCCAGACAGCGAGACTTTTGGCCTATTTTTATTCTTTTTGCGAAATTAGCTTATTTTTCCGTCTTGACTTGCGCTCTAACAGAAAAAATTTCTTTCAGCGTGTGCTCCATGCAGATCAATGTTATAATAAACCATAGAATCAGTTCTACAACAACAGAGCACTAGGAGGAAAATCATGAAAAACATCACTAAAGAAATGAGCATTATCGAAGTAGTCCAACAGCACCCGGAAACGGTAGACGTATTCCGCAATTTCGGCATGGGCTGCCTAGGCTGCGCCGCCGCCCGCTTTGAAAACATCGAGCAAGGCGCCAGCGCACACGGTATTGACATCGACGCGCTGATTACCTCGTTAAATCAAGCGATTGCACAGTAAAAGAAGGCATAAGGAAAGCCGCCCGCGGGCGGCTTTCCTTATGCCTTCTTTTAGCGACAACGTTTAAAGCAAAGGCTCTATCTTTCCTAAAATAGACGTTTTCGGCAAAAAGCCGACGATTTTTTCCGCTACTTCGCCATCTTTTACCAACATCATCGTCGGCAGACCTTTAATATCATAGCGTTGAGCTAAAGAGCGATTTTCATCTACATTGATTTTTACGATTTTCAATTTACCTGCCAGTTCTGCGGACACTTCTTCCAAAACAGGAGTCAGTTTGTTGCAATAGCTGCACCAGGGCGCCCAAAAATCAACCAACACCGGTTGCTTCTCGTCCAATACTTCCTCCTGGTACATTGCATCGTTCACTTCTTTCAAAGCAGCCATTCATACTCCTCCTTTATGTCTCAACTCGATCATTATACACGCGTCATACACTACCTGCAAGCCTAATTCTTTAGCTTTTTCCACCACTTCCGCCGTATCAGCTCCCGGTTGCAGCCAGACCTTGGAGATATTTAAACGTTGGCATTCCTCTAAAATTCCCAAAGCAACTTTAGGAGGTACTACGACATTTACCGCTTCAACCGGTTCCGGCAAGTCCGCTAAGGAAGCGTAGCACGTTTGGTCGTCAATTTCTTGCAATCCCGGATTGACGGGCAATACATGCAACCCATTATTTCGCATCACTTGAAAAATTTTATAGCCAAATTTCCCCTTGTTGGATGTCGCCCCCACTAACGCCCAATTTTTACATTGCAGCAACGCTGCCATTGTTTCTTTCATGCGATTCCCTCCTTTAAGAAATATATTCTTTTCAGAACGCCAAAGTCCTTCCTCAATCAACGCTTACCCGAACGAATCTTTGACTCTTCGCCTTTCAGCAGTCGCTGAATATTAGGGCGATGGCGCACAATGACAAAGACTGCCGCCAAAACGCCAAACGCCAAAACAGCCGGCTCTTCTCCTAAAAACCACATGCACACAGGCACCAATGCCGCTGCTACGATGGAAGCCAGCGACACATAGCGGGTCAGCCAAACAATCAGCGCCCAAACCGCAAAAACAATCAAGGTCACCTTAGGCACCAAAAAAGCAATAACTCCCAAGCCGGTCGCCACACCGCGCCCGCCTTTGAAACCCAGGAAAACAGACCAATTATGTCCGGCAATAGCAGCAATGCCCGCTGCCACCAACCAAAGAGACGGCGCCGCCATTTGGCTGGCCAGCCAGACGCCAAAAACACCTTTGGCGGCATCCGTCAAGAACACCCAAAAAGCAGGCCAAGGTCCCAGCACCCGAAAGGCATTGGTCGCCCCAATATTACAGCTGCCCAGTTGCCGCAAATCCGTATGCCAAAACGTTTTTCCCAACAGCAAGCCATTGGGAACAGATCCCACCAAATAGCTCACAGCGACAATCCAAAGAAACTCCACCATGCAGCCTCCTTTTTACGCATCTTCCTTTTCCTTGCGGTTACGCACTACCAGCTTCAGCGGCGTACCTTCAAAGCCGAAGCTTTCACGCAAGCGATTTTCCAGAAAGCGCAGATACGAAAAATGCATCAATTCCGCTTCGTTAACAAAAAAGACAAACGTCGGCGGCTGCACATCCGCCTGAGTAGCAAAATAAATACGAAGCCGCTTGCCATGTCCTGTGGGCGGCGGGTTTATCGCTACCGCATCCTCTAGGACTTGGTTCAAAACGCTGGTTTTCACACGCATGTTGTGCTGCTCCGCCACATATTTAACAAGCTCCGTTACTCGCGGCACCCGCTGTTTAGTCAAAGCTGACAAATACACAACCGGCGCGTACTGCAAAAAGGCCAGTTCGCTGCGAATGGCTTCGGTATAGCGCAAGGAGGTCTTGCTGTCTTTTTCCACCAAGTCCCATTTATTGACGACAATCACGCAAGCCCTGCCTGCTTCATGAGCATAACCGGCAATCTTCTTATCCTGCTCGGTTACGCCTTCTTCGGCGTCAATCACCATTAACACCACATCCGCCCGGTCCACCGCTCGCAGAGCGCGAACAACACTATAACGCTCGACCGGCAGTTCAATCTTCGCTTTACGGCGCATTCCCGCCGTATCGATCAACATAAATTTTTGCCCGTCTTTAGTAAAATGCGTATCAATAGCGTCCCGTGTCGTACCGGGAATATCACTGACAATAACCCTGTCTTCACCGATCATGGCGTTGACCAAGGACGATTTGCCAACATTAGGCCGACCAATTACGGCCACCTTGATTACGTCTTCTTCAACCGCTTCCGTCTCTGCGTCCGCCGGGAACGAGGCAACCACCGCATCCAGCAGATCCCCCAGCCCCATGGCGTTGGCGGCAGAAATACCGACGGGATCTCCCAAGCCCAAGTTATAGAACTCATAAATAGCCAGTTCTTGATTGATATGGTCTACCTTATTCACGGCCAGCACTACTGGTTTTCTTGTGCCGCGCAGCATATGAGCTACTTCTTCATCCGCATTGGTCGCTCCAGTTTTGCCGTCGACCACAAATACAATAACATCCGCCTCTTCCATAGCCAAGCGAGCCTGGTGACGCATTTGGCTCAAGATTTTATCTTCTGTCTCAATCTCAATCCCGCCGGTGTCGATCATGGTGAATTCTTTTCCCAGCCACTCGCCGTCCATATAAATACGGTCCCTGGTTACTCCCGGCATGTCCTCCACAATGGATACTCTCTTCTTGCCTATCTTGTTAAACAAAGTTGATTTGCCAACATTCGGCCGGCCAACAATGGCCACAATCGGTTTGCTCAATGTCTCGCACCTTCTTTCCGCCGCAACCCTGCAGTCCGGCTCAATGGTCAATTCCTTCGCGCATTTCAATTCCTTGCGCAAAAGGATGACGCAGTTCCTTCATCTCCGTAATCAAGTCCGCCTCCGCCAATACGCCTGGCGTAGCGTAGCGTCCGGTCATCACAATTTCCGCGCGCGGCTGCGGCCGCTTCTTGTGCTGCCGCAAAGCGGCGATAACTTCCGCTTCCGCCAGCAAGCCGCAAGCAATGGCGATATTGATTTCATCCAAGATAACCATATCATAGACGCCTTCTGCTAAAAAGGACTGAACCAATTCCCAGCCTTGCCGCGCCAGACGGCAATCGATTTCCTCGGGTTGGTCCAAATTGACAAAATCGTTTCTCCCTGCAGGAAACAAGTCAATCCCGTCTAACTCTTGGAGCGCCTTTACCTCGCCATACCCCGGGTCATCCTTCATGAATTGCACAATCGCAATCTTCCAGCCTTTTCCCCAGGCCCTTAGGGCCAAACCCAAAGCCGCTGTCGTCTTCCCTTTGCCATCGCCGGTATACACCTGAATCAAGCCCAAGCGCTTCAAAGGTTCCGCCCCCTCAACAAGTCAAACAGATCTTCCGCTCCATGAGCAATACGCACATCGCAGCCGGCTTGTTCACTCACCTGGTCCAGCGTCATATCGTCGAGGAATATCTCCTCGCCCTTGCGCAGAGCCACTCCCGGCAGAATCAAGCGCTGCGGTCGCGCGTCTTCGCGTTGCAGCGCTTTTAAAATATCGCCGCCAGTCAAAAGGCCTGTCACCGTAATGGCTGGGCCGAAAAACTCATTTGCTACCTCTATTATGCGCACATGCTGCCATAAAGGTCCTGCCAGCAACGGCGCCAGCACCTTAGCCGCCGATGTTCCCGCTACAATCCAGGCAGTCTCTGCCGCAGGCTGCGTAGTTTGCACATCCTGCAGCTGCCGCGCCCAGTCCGTTAAGAAATCGCGCACCATGCCGACGCCGTTTTCCAATTGCGGAAACCCTTCATAGGCCTCTTCTGTCGGCCAAGACCGACCTGCCGCCAAATAGAACTCATCTCCCAGAAAGACAAACCGTGTTTGCGCCTCCTGGAGGAAACGCTCTTGACAACGAGCGATCTCATCAATAATCCTTCCTGCCTCTTCCGGCGTAAAGCCGCGCAGCTCCGCACAGCCCTGACGATGCTGCGTCAACCCTACCGGTACAATAGCCAGAGACTGCACGGCTGGATGCAAAGCATATAAATCAGCAATCGTTTTTTGCAGAACCTCTCCATCGTTGTATCCGGGACACAAAACCACCTGTGTATGCATTTCAATACCGGCCTCCGCCAGCCGCTGCAGCTGCGGTAAAATTTCAGCCGCTTTAGGCTGATTCAACATAGCGGCGCGCACGGCGCCGTCAGTAGCATGCACGGAAATATAAAGAGGAGACAAATGCAGGCGGAAAATACGCTCCCAGTCAGCCTGACGCACATTGGTCAGGGTGATAAAATTACCATACAAAAAAGACATCCGGTAATCATCGTCTTTTACATACAGGCTTTGACGCATTCCCGACGGCATTTGGTCAACAAAGCAAAAAATGCAGCGATTGCCGCAACGCCGAATGCCGTCAAAAACAGCTTCATCAAACTCAATTCCCAGTTCTTCATTGTATTCTTTTTCAATCTCTACGACTTCATCGCCGTCTTCTGTCCGCACCGTCAGCACAACTTCTTCGTCGGCCACGGCAAAACTCCAATCGATAACATCCTCCATCGCCTGGCCGTTCACCAAAAGAATTTCATGACCTGGCTGCAGGCCAATTTCTTCGGCAATGCTGCCGGGCTGAATCGAGGAAATGATGGCCCTGCGCTGTCCCAAAGCCTTTCACCTCTCCTTATTGCTGCGCTTTATCGTGCAACACATATTTATTAATAATACCGTGTTCCAAGCATCCTTTCAAGTGCCGAAAAGCCATTGAAAAGACCATGAACGCAACGCTTCATGGTCTTTATCTCAAGCCTTTTCCAACAACACCCAGGCGTTGCGCGCCAAGATAGCCGCTCCGCTTGGCGCCGCTGCCTCCTCAAAATCAAACCACGGATAATGCTTTGCGCCTCACCGAGCCTGTCGAAAGGAATCATAGATTTTTTGATACTCCGGCGTAGCTGGAATAGTTTCATAAATATAAAGATGAATTCCATTTGGATCATCCACGACAAAACTGCGCTCTCCCCAAGGCTTATCTTGCAGCGATTGCACAAGGGACAAGCCAGCCTCTTTTAAGCGCTGATACTCCGCCTGCACATCCGGCACTTCAAACGAAAGAATTGTACCTGTGCCGCAAAAGAATTCTCCTTCATCTCGGCGCGGCAAGGTAAAACTCAAGCCGCTGGTCGGCATGCCTGGAACCATCATTTCCAAATACCAATCGCTTTCATACACTAATTCAAAATCAAAATAGTTCATATAAAATTCTTTAGATTCTTGCAGTTTATCAGTACAAAACGTTGCGTCCACCCTCGTAATTTTCATCATATCCGTTCGCCCCCTGGAATATTGTTTCTTATCTTTTATGAATTCCCTATGCACTGTCGTTTTCCCTGCCACGACAAAAAAAAGCTCCCGTACACGGGAGCTTACTTTGTTAATTGGTGGGGTTAAACGGGCTCGAACCGCTGACCTCATGCATGTCAAGCATGCGCTCTAACCAACTGAGCTATAACCCCTAGGACAGTGGTAATTATAATACGTGCAGCCCTTAAAAGTCAAGGCTTTTTTGTTGATAATTCGCACGCCATCACAGACGAAGGTTCTACAAGGAGAACTCCCGCCAACAAGGCCGTACATGGAGCGACCAGCACCACACCGATACTGCCTGTTAACGTGTGCAGTATTTCCGCCGCCACGTAGGTCAAGTTTAAAATATTAACCACTGGCGTCCCTTGGGCGATAAAAACCATCATCAACGCCATAAAGGAACCGCTGTAAGCCAAAAGCAGCGTTGTGGTCATCGTGCCAACTACAGCCCGCCCGATATGCATGCCCGAGGCAATAGCCTCCCCGCGCTTCAAGTCCGGCCGCTTACATTTCAATTCACCAACAGCTACGGCAATATCGACGGCCACGTCCATCATTGCCCCGGAAGAAGCCAGCATAATTCCCGCCAGAAACATTCTGGTCAGATCTAGCTGGGCATATCCCAGATGCAGTAAGGTCTCGGCATAAGGCAAAACCGCGCCGTGAACGCGAAAAAGCTGTCCGAATAAAAAAGCCAGCACTACAGCCCCCAACGCTCCCCCTAAGGTGCCGCAAAAAGCCGCTAAGGCAATGCGGTTAAAGCCGATAACCAATAGCGTAACCGTACCGACAATAGCCGCTACAACCAAGATGGATACAAATACCGGATCCCAACCAAGCAAGAACAGCGGCCACAGCACTTTCCACAAAGCTAAAACGGTAAATACAAAGGAAAGAAGAGCTTTCAGTCCTGTCCAGCGGGCATACCAGCATAAAAGCGCGGCAAAGAGGAAAAAGAGCAACCCTTCTGCATACAGGCGGTAATGATCCACCACGTTGGCGACCTGAATTTCGCCTGCCGTCCCCTTCACAGCCACCAGAGCCGTATCGCCTGGAGCAAATATCTTATCCATTTCCAGCTTTCCCAACAGCGTATTGCTGCAAGTAATGGTCTTGCCTTCATACGGACCGTCAGCTATTTGCAGCACAACCTCCTGCACGCCTGTGCGAACTACGCCTCGGGCGTATACGTGTTCATTATCAACGGAGAGCACGGCGCCCTTGGCCCGTATATAGCCGTCATCCTCCGGCGTAAACTGACTTGGCAGCCAGTATAAACCGAGGGACAGTAATAAAATAACGAAAACAACCATGCGATCCCGTTTCATTATTTAGAAACACCCATAATATTCATCATTTTTTTCGCCACATCTGTATTATCATAATACCCGTCAAAAACGCCGCTGCCGGTTCCTTGGGCATACACAGGCACAGCCACGCCAGTATGAGCATAGGTGGTCCAGCCAATCCCCGCGCGCTGATTCAACAGATGAGTCACCGTTACAGAGAAGGGCTCGTAGGGTCCGTATGCCAAGGTAGTTTCTTCGTCAGCAGGACGTTTTTTGGGATCGATCATGCTGAAAGCCAACGCTTGAGCCAAACGATTTTTCTCGTAGGCAGTCAATTCGTTCATGCCAAATTGGTTGGCCAACGCAGGCAGCCAGTCATCCAAATTGGCATTAGAAGCGCCTACTTGATCGCGGTAGGTTTTGATCTGTTTGTCAAATTCTTCATAAGACAAGGTCTGTCCGCCCAATTTACTGAAGAACGTCTTGTAACCAGTACCGGCAAAGCCAATGGTCATGCCGCCGGTCTCATGGTCGCCAGTAACGACAATCAATGTTTCATCCGGATGTTTGGCATAGAACTTCAGCGCTTCTGCAATGGCTTCTTCAAATGCCATGACATCCTTTACAGTTGTCGCCGCATCATTAGCATGGCAAGCCCAATCGACCTTGCCGCCTTCCACCATCATGAAAAAGCCGTTCTGATTATCCAGCACCTCAATGCCTTTGCGGGTAAACTCAGCTAAAGACACTTTTTCGCCACGGTCAATTTCATAGGACATGGCTTCTTCCGCCGCCAGGTTTGGAGCAATGGCAATCGTTTTGCCGCTGCCGCGGCCAATCTTCTGGATTTCTTCGATCGAAAGAGCTACTTGATAGCCTTTTTGTTTGGCAATATCCAGCAAATTAGGCTGGTCTTTTTTCTTGCCTGTAGGCGCCAACAGACCGCCGCCGGCAAAATAATCAAAATTGCTGTTAATCATTTCCTGACCAATTTCATAATAGTTTTTGCGAGTCGGTTGATGCGCATAAAAAGCGCCTGGAGTTGCATGGTCCAAGGACACACTAGAGACAATGCCTACTTTCATGCCTTTTTCCTTGGCCATTTCCGCCATGGTTTTAAACTTCACACTCTTTGTAGGATCCATGCCCAAAATGTCATTATTGGTTTTGTTGCCAGTCGCCAGTGCCGTTCCTGCGGCAGCTGATTCCGTAATGAATGTATCCGCCGACTGCGTCCGCTGCACGCCCTGATGAGAAAAGGCGGTAAAATTCATAGGCTGCCTGCCCATAGGTCCGTTGCCATTCTGAGTCCCTTTGAAGATTTCCGTAGAGTTAATCTGGCTCAATGCCATACCGTCGCCAATAAAGTAAAATACGTATTTCGCTTTTTTCCCATAGTAAGCCTGGTCATTGGCCGCGTCAGCCACTGCGTTAGTCTGCGGCATAGCCAATGCCACCAAAATCGCCACCATCACCGCCAGCGCAGCACAGGGCATCAGCCATTTTTTCTTATTCACATAATCTCCTCCTACTATGTATTTTTTCTACCTCCTCTAGTATAAAAATTCTATGTAAAGTTCACGCTATGAAATTGTTAATTTTTAGTAAATAAAAAAGCCTCCGTCAAAACGGAAGCTTTTCTGCTGCCTATTGGGTCAATACAAAACCGCATTGGCAATAACTAAGCGCTGAATCTGGTTGGTCCCCTCATAGATCTGCATAATCTTCGCATCACGCATATATTTTTCCGCCGGGTACTCTTTCGAGTAGCCATAGCCGCCCATAACCTGCACGGCATCCACGGTCACTTTCATAGCTACATCAGAAGCAAAGCATTTGGCCATTGCCGCTTCCTTGGAGTAAGGCATCCCTTGATCTTTGAGCCAGCAAGCCTTGTGCACTAACAGCCGCGCCGCCTCGATTTGCATAGCCATATCGGCCACCATCGCCTGCACCAGTTGAAAAGAAGCCACTGGCTTATTGAACTGCTGGCGCTCTTTGGCGTATTTCACTGCGCAGTCCAAAGCCGCCTGTGAGATTCCTACAGATACGGCTCCCACCAAAGGGCGGGCCGCATCTAGCGTTTTCATAGCGAGTTTAAAGCCTTCGCCTTCCCGACCGATGCGTTGTTCTTCCGGTACTCGCACGCCGTCGAGAATCAACTCGCAAGTATCTGACGCGCATATCCCATTTTTTCTTCTTTTTTCCCTACGGAAAAGCCCGGAGTTCCTTTTTCTAAAACGAAAGCTGTCAAACCGCGAATGCCAGCCGCTTTGCGTGTATTAGCAAAAACAACAAATATCTCAGCGTTGGAAGCATTGGTAATAAAGCATTTATTGCCATTTAAGACATATTCATTGCCGTCCTTTACAGCCGACGTAACAACGCCCCCCGCATCAGAACCTGCATTGGGCTCTGTCAGCGCAAATGCCGCCAGTTTTCCTTCGTTCAATTTGTCAAAAAAGAACTTCTTTTGCGCATCCGTCCCTAACAGCAAGACCGGATACGCCGCCAATGCATTGGCAGCAATACTGGTAGCCACGCCAGCGCAGCCTTTGCCGATTTCCTCGTACAGCACCGCTACTGTCATCGCGTCAAGTCCAGGACCGCCGTATTCTTCAGGAACAATCAAGTTCAACAGGCCCATTTCATGAAATTTTTCCTGCAAGCCCGGACGCATACCGCCTGCGGCGTCCATCTCTCCAGCGTATGGCGCAACTTCTTTTGCAATGAATTCTTGGGTCATGTTTTTCAAGTCCACTTGATCCTGGGTCCATTGAAAATCCATAAATACCCTCCTTGCCTGCCCGGCACGACGCTCGCCTCAGCAAGAGATTCAACTGTCTCTTCCGGCAATTGCCGCAATAGTATCTTTTTTCTTACAGTATACATTAATTGGATATTTTTGTATACCATGACCCCAGCCAGGCCACTACCGCCGCTGCGCTTTCCTTAAAATGCTCGCTAAAACGATGATCCGCTCCTTCTAAAACCACTAGTTTACAGGGACCCTTGGCAACATCCGCATAAGCGCAAGCCTGCTCTGCCGGCGCCAATTCGTCCTCTGTTCCATGCAAAACGAGCAAGGGCAATGAGCCCAACGCCGCCAACTTTGCCGGCAAGTTCAACGTTGTAAAGCCGCCAATAAAATCCGGTTCCAAATGAAGGCTGCCCCATTCGTCCTGCAAATTCACGCTGCTTCCTTGCTGCAACTGCCTATACACTGCCAGGCCCAAAGCGTTTTGAAAGGTCGCCTGCAAATCACTAGGAGTCGCCCATAAGCAAAGCCCCTTCACTCGCTTGCCCAGCTGGCTGGCTGCCAGAAGAGAGGCACAACCGCCCATACTGCGGCCTAAAAGAACCAATGACATCCAGCCTTGGCGCTGCATCCACCCGGTTACGCAAAGAAGTTCTTCTACCTGCCTGTCCAAAGACTCACACGGCGTAAAATCAAACCGAATTACGCCCATACCTCTGGCGCTCACCTGCTCAGCCAATTCCACAGCCCGGCCATGTCCGTCCTTAGAACCGCGAAAGCCATGGCTCATTACCAGCCAAGAAGCCTCTTGCGCGGCTACGCCTTGCGGATAATGTACAACCGCCTGCAGCTCACGCCGCTGTCCGACAATACATACTTCTTCCAATAACCTATTTTCCATAGCACACCTCTCAAGCGCTTTCCTTACGGCAAAACGTATAAATTCTAAAAGGCAGGCCTAAGCCTGCCTTTAGTAGGTACTTCTTATAAAATGTACACCGTAATATGTCTGACGCCAAAATTGATAGCTTCTTGATGGCTGTCAAAAGCCAAATCAATAACATGGCCTTTAATGGCGCCGCCGGTATCATCGGCTATGGCAAAGCCGTATCCGGGAATATACAGTCTAGTCCCCAAGGGAATTACATGCGGATCTACCGCCACTAAGCCCTTGCGCAGCAGATTACCGCGAGCCGTATAGCTGCCGCAGCCAGGGTCGAACCGTGAATACGCTGTAGCCTTCATATGCATAGACCGACCAAAACGACCCGGCTGGTCTTGAGCCCTTTCAAGGGCGCTCAGCGTACCTGCATCAACCACTCCGGTCACTCCCAGGCCGCTCATGCTTTGAAAATCAGCAACCGCCTGCCAAGTTTGCGGACCGAATACGCCATCCACAGCCGCAGCATAAAATCCCTGATTGGCTAAAAGATGCTGTATTCGCATGACATTTTCCCCGCGCATACCCTGCTGTACAACCTGGTGTTCTTGGCGCGCCACAGGCGGCGCCGCCGTTGCCGCAAATACCGACGACAACATGCAGAAGAAGCCGCAGAACGCAAAAAACACAATTTGCTTTAAAAACCTCAAGCTGAATCACCTCTCTTTAAACTCCTGCCTCCGAGGTTAGCTGTCGGGTTCGGGTTGAAAAAGAGAGAGAAAATACCCTTCCGCCTAGGCGGATTCACCCCATAAGTTGGTTCCCCCGTACCATTACGATGGATTCGGCAGTACATTGTTATCTTACTCCATTTCTTACCGCTCCGTCAAGGCTTGCTACTAGACACCCGCGTTGCGAAGCCGCCTTCGCCTTTTAGGCAAGCAGCCGGCGCAGCATAACCGTAAGCACCTGCACACCAGCCTCAATATCTTCAGGAGCTGCGTATTCATCAGGATGATGGCTGACGCCATCGCGGGAACGCACGAAAAGCATGCCGGCCGGTGTAATCTTAGCCATATTCATAGCGTCGTGTCCGGCGCCGCTGACTGAACGCATCCACTCAACGCCCACTTCTTCCGCCGCTTTTTCCGCTACCGCAACCAATTCCTCATCCATCGCTACCGGTTTGTCCGCCGAAAGCATTTCAATGGTCACTGGCGTTTCGTAATCTTCCGCGATAGAAAGAGCCGCGTCTTTTATTTCCTGAAGGCTTTCCACAATGTACTCGTAATCAGTTCCGCGCAAATCCACCCACAATTCCGCCTTGCCCGGCACTACATTCATCGCGCCAGGATAGACTTTGAGATTTCCAACAGTAGCCACTATATCATCTTCCGCATGATCATTAGCAATATTACGGATAGCCAGCACCAACTCCGACGCACTAACCAACGCATCATATCGATCATGCATAGGCGTAGTGCCCGAATGACCGGCCATGCCGGTCACCGTCATTTTAAAGCGCGTCGGCGCGGCAATGGCCTCCACAACGCCCACAGCAGCGCCGCGTTCCTCAAGCTGCTTGCTTTGATCAATATGCAGTTCCAAATAAGCTTGATAGGTTTTCTCCGCTATAACACATTGCTTTAAATTTTCAAAAGAGAGCCCTTCCGCTGCTAACGCCGCAGGAAAGGTAACCCCTTGACTATCTACAGCTCGCTCCCAAGCGTTCAAATTAGCACTGCCTGTCATCGCCTTGCTGCCCATTGTCGAGTGAGAAAACCGGCTGGACTCTTCCGCAACAAAGACAATCACTTCCACCGTGCGGCGCAGCGGGCCTGCCGCCTTCAACCGTCCTACCGCGGCAAGCGCGCCCACAACGCCCACAACCCCGTCATAGTGTCCGCCATGCGGCACTGTATCCACGTGCGAACCCAGCGCCACTGGCGGCAGCTGCGGCTCTGTTCCCTCCAAACTGCCAATCACATTGCCGATGGCGTCGATGCGCACTTTCATGCCTAAAGACTCCATTATAGAAGCGACATAACACCGCGCTTCCTTATCGGCAACCGTAAAAGCCAACCGATTGGCCGCACCCGACTCATCCGCCCCCATGGAGGCGATAGTATCGATGGTTTCCACAATCCACTGTTGGTCCATTAGAGAGCCTCCTTCTCTTAAACTATAAGATCGCCCCTTGCACCGTCTCCAACCCCAAACGATCAATCATACGTCCTAAACGTTCGTTTTTATTGGCATTTGCTTTATAATACGTCACAATCCGATCGACTAAAGCAAGGACTTCCTCTTGATTCAAGCCTTGGGCCACTTCATTGCCCAAACGAGGCTTTACGCCTCCGTTGCCCCCCATCAGCACCGTAAACCCTTTCGGCAAGCCAATAATGCCGATATCTTTCAGCACTGGCTCTGTACAAGCGTTTACACACCCGGAAACTGCAATTTTAAATTTAGAAGGCAGTTCCATGCCGTGATAGCGTTCGTCCAAGGCCAACCCCAACGTTACTCCGTCTTGCTGCGCCCGCTTGCAAAAATGCGTAGCCGGACAAATTTTTACGCTGCGCACGCAAAGGCCAATGGCATGCCCTTTGTCCATGCCCAGTTCCTCCCAGACCTTGTCAATATCCTCTTCTTTGATCCCAACAATGGCAATACGCTGCGCCATTGTTAGTTTCAGCGCCTGGGCCTGGTACTTTTTCGCAACATCTGCAATCTTATGCAATACATCAGGATCTAAAATAATGCCTCCGGGAATATGCGGCGCAACAGCATAGGTATTGCGATCCCGTTGTACAATAGCGCCTTTTTCCAGCATGTCCATTTTTTGTGTCGTCATAACAACCTCCGCGAATCAATATTATTTAAGAAAAAACTTCTTTTAAATTATACCTTGCTTGTCACAATTTGACCAGCACCTTCTTAAAATAAAGCTGATCCGACCATAAGCAGCAAGAGAATCACTGCCACCCCGCCACCGATATACATGGCCACACGCCCCATTTTGCGGCTTTCTTCCCGATGCATCACTTTACGACTGATTCCTTTTGTGCGCATGTTTGCCCCTCCTGCCTTGCCTTGCTTTATCTAGTAATTATTTTCGCTATCGTTTTTTAAAACCCCTGCTCTTTCACCATTTTCTTCCTTGTTTAACAACAAAATGATTCCTTTAGCTCGAAAAATACTTTAAACAATAGCTCACTATATAATCAATAATAATTCTTGTTGACATTTCCACTCAGTTTGATAGAATATAAGTGTAGTTGAAAAATATTATTATTTAGCTTCGATTATTGTTTATAAAACCTAAAAATAAAAGGAGGCTTTTACATGGAAAAGCGAACTGGTTACTTAAAAATGAAAGGAAACCCCTTGACCCTTTTGGGGCGGGAATTAAAAGTTGGTGAAAAGGCGCCGGAATTTCAAGCGCTCACGCAAGATTTACAGCCCTTCTCGCTGTCTGACACAGCCGGCAAGCTCCGTGTCGTTAGCGTAGTACCATCGATTGATACGCCTGTATGCGATGCACAGACACGGTTTTTCAATCAAGATGCATCCAAATTCCCGGATGTCGCCATTCTCTCCATCAGTGTGGATTTACCCTTCGCCATCAAGCGATACTGCGCCGCTCAAGGCATCGAAAATCTTACCACCCTTTCGGACCACAAAGCCCTCGATTTTGGCTCTAAATACGGTTTTGTCATCGAAGAGCTGCGCCTGCTCTCCCGCGGCGTCATCGTCATCGACAAAGACGATGTCATTCGCTACATCCAGTATGTTCCCAATGTAGAAGACGCACCTGATTTCGACAGCGCCTTAGCGGCTGTAAAAGCGCTTTCTTAAGAAAAAGCAAAAAAGATCCCGGAGCCATATGGTTCCGGGATCTTTTTTGCTTAAACTCAGCCAAACAACATCAACTGATTACTTTCCGGCAATCCTTCCAAGCAGCCATGATTACGCAGCGCTTCGATAACGGCGCTGGAAACACGAGAACGCGACTTTAAATCCTCTTGCGAAGTAAAAGGTCTGTCCGCACAGCGGCTGGCAACCAAGTTCAACGCCGCCGAGCCGCCCACGCCTTGCAGCGCTCCTAAAGGCGGCAGCAGCGCCCCGTCAACAATGCGGAACTTATCCGCATCGGACTCATATAAATCAATTCGTTTAAAGGCAAATCCACGCAAGTACATTTCCATCGCCATTTCCATGATTGTAAACAACGCTTTATCCTTGGCCGAGGCCTCTTTTCCCTGCGCTTCAATGACGTCCATCTCTTTTTTCAGGCTTCCCTTATCCCCAACAATACGGGCAGCGTCAAATTCCGTGGCGCGCACCGTAAAGTAAGCGGCATAGAAGGCCAAGGGGTGGTGTACTTTGAACCAGGCGATGCGAAAGGCCATCATCACATACGCTACCGCATGGGCCTTCGGAAACATGTATTTGATCTTCTGACAAGACTCTACATACCAATCTGGAACATTTTTTTCTTTCATTTTTGCGACATTCTCCGGAGTAATTCCTTTCCCTTTACGCACGCCCTCCATGATCTTAAAAGCTACCGAAGGCTCTACACCCTTGTGGATCAAGTAGATCATGATGTCATCCCGCGCGGAAATCGCTTCGGATAATTTGGCCGTACCGTCCTTAATCAAGTCTTGTGCATTATTCAGCCAAACATCGGTACCATGGGAAAAGCCGGAGATGCGCACCAATTCACTAAACGTTGTCGGCAGCGTGTCTTCCAGCATCTGCCGTACAAACTTCGTGCCAAATTCCGGTATGCCAAAGGTCGCTACCGGGCTGCCCATCAGTTCTTTCGGAGTCAAACCGACTGCATCGGTACTGGAAAAAAGGCTCATCGTTACCGGATCGTCAAAGGGAATGGTTTTTGCATCAATACCGGTTAAATCCTCCAGCATGCGAATGACCGTCGGATCGTCGTGTCCCAGAATATCCAGCTTAACCAAGCAAGCGTCAATGGAGTGATAATCAAAATGAGTTGTTATGGTTCCGGAATTTTTATCGTCCGCCGGCCGCTGGATGGGCGTAAACTGATGTACGTCCATATCCCGGGGCACAACGGTAATACCGCCCGGATGCTGCCCTGTCGTGCGCCGCACGCCGGTACAGCCGCTGACAAGACAATTGATATGCGCATTACGAGGATTTTGACCCCGATCATTAAAATAGTTCTTCACAAAGCCGTAGGCAGTCTTGTCCGCCACCGTGGCAATGGTGCCGGCGCGAAACACATTGTCTTTACCAAAAAGCTCCTCGGTATACTTATGAGCTACTGGTTGATAATCTCCGGAAAAATTCAAGTCAATATCAGGAACCTTGTCGCCGTTAAAGCCCATGAAAACAGCAAACGGAATATCTTGTCCGTCTTTGCGCAGGCGCTTGCCGCACTGCGGGCAATCTTTATCCGGCAAGTCAAAGCCGCCCCCGTAGCTGCCGTCGGTAAGAAATTCGCTGTACAAGCAGTGTTCACAACGCCAATGCGGCGGCAAGGGGTTTACCTCCGTAATGCCGCTCATGGTCGCTACAAAGGAAGAACCTACTGAACCCCTGGAACCTACCAAATAGCCATCGTCCAGCGATTTTTTCACCAGCTTATGCGCAATCAGATACAACACGGCAAAACCGTTGCCAATAATGGATTTCAGCTCAAACTCCAGACGCTCTTCTACCAGTTTTGGCAGTTCCTCGCCGTACCATTCCCGCGCCTTGGCATAGGACATAGAGCGAATACTCTCTTCCGCGCCCGGAATTTCAGGCGCAAACAGACGGTTGGGAATGGGTTTGAAATCGTCGATCCACGAAGACACCTGCAGCGGCGCTTCAATAACCACTTCCTTGGCTTTGGCTTTTCCTAAATAAGAAAATTCCGTCAGCATTTCCTCGGTAGTGTGCATATAAAGAGGCGGCTGATGATCCGCATCAGAAAAGCCTTTACCCGCCATCAAAATGCGCCGGTATACTTCATCCTCCGGGTTTAGAAAATGCACATCGCCCGTAGCCACCACAGGCTTGCCAACTTTTTTAGCCAATTCGCACACTTTGCGATTAATATTGCGCAGTCCTTCCTCGTCCGGCACAATACCTTCCCGCACTAAGAACGCATTATTCCCGATAGGCTGTATCTCTAGGTAGTCGTAAAACTCGGCAATTCTAAGCAGCTCGCTTTCCGATGCCTGATGCACGATTGCCTGAATCAACTCACCCGCCTCGCAGGCCGAACCCAAAATAAGCCCTTCCCTATGCTCCACCAATACGGAACGCGGAATACGCGGCGTGCGATGCAAGTACTTCAAATGAGAAATGGAAACCAAGCGATATAAATTGCGCAGCCCCACTTGATTTTTCGCCAAAATCACAATATGCCGCGCCTGGTTGATATCATGCTCGAATAAATACCCTTCCATCCCGTAAATCACTTTGATGCCGCATTCTCCCGCCACCTTCTGCGCTTCTGGAAAAGACTGCACAACGCCATGGTCGGTAATTGCAATGGCCGGATGTCCCCAGCGCGCTGCCGTTTTAATCAGCTCTTTCGCCGATACCATGCCGTCCATATTGCTCATCCGCGTATGCGCATGCAGTTCAATTCGTTTTTCCACGTTTTCATCTTGACGCAAGGCTTTATCCGCGCGATTCATGCTGTCAGCAAACAAAACAAGATCATTGCTGAATTTATCATACTGTACCTTGCCCCGCAAGCGAACTCGCAAACCGTCCTTCACATCCCCCACTGCTTTACGGCAGCTTTCTCCATCGTCAAAAAACACCTTGCCGGCAATGCCGCCTAAGGGATCCCCTACATCAAAGGTCATCAGAAATCGTCCGGTCCGCAATTCGCGAATATCGACCTGACTCAATTCGCCTTCGACAATAACGGATTTCTCCTCATCTTGAATCAGCGACAAAGGCTGTACCTTTTCTTTAGATAAAGATCGTCCAAAATAGATACTGCTCTTTTTCCCAGTTCCTTCGCCGCCGCTTTTTTGCTGCTCCTGTACCATCTCTAAGGCGGCTAGGTATTCTGGAGTCAATGCTTCCTCCGGTTGCGCCGCAACCAGTTCCGCCTGTGTAATGTTGCAAAAAACGCGACATTGACGTTGAAAGCTTTCTTCAATCCAACGCTGCAGCTTCGCGGCCACATTTTGGCTTTCTGCCAATTCCGCTGCCAAAGACCCTTGCAAATTCAGAGTGAGACAATCGTCTTTCCATTCCCAGCCGGAAGACGTTAGCAGTCTTTTCAGGGCCGGCTGAGTTCCAGAAACCAACTCGCAAACATCCGGCCAATGCAATTGCAGATAGTCCTCAAGCCGTCCAGGCAACTGCACAAAACGCACTGTTTTTAAGCCGCAGCATTGACATAGGCTTTGGGATAGCTGCTGCAGCGTCTGCGCCGCCAACAGGCGCTCTACCTCCAAATGCACAACCCAAGACAAGTCTTGCGTATTCACATCCACCTTGGCGATCCTAGCCGAGCACAGCCTGGTTTTTTCTTCTTGCGGCAAAACCAAGGGCTGCAAAAACTGCAAAAACGACTCTTGGCTTTCCGGTATAATACAATACTGATGCATGAAAATCCCTTCCTTAGGAAAGTGATTGCTTAGCGCGCCGCCAATACATACGCCACGGCGCAGCCAGCCTCACGGCTTTTACGCACATCCAAAATCCGTTGATTGCGCGAACCGCGATATGGCAAGGTCAAATCCCTTTCACTTTGCACAAAAGGGCCGTCAACTAGCACATCCACCCAGCGCAAAGCCGGCAAATGGCTGATTTCCTCATATACATAGCCCGTATAAAGCCAGATATCCATCTCCGAACGCCGCATGCGCAGTTCAGCCAGCACAATTTCAAGCGCTTCCGCCTGCAGCAGGGGATCGCCGCCACTAAAGGTAATCCCCTTATGCAAGGGGGTCAGCCGCTTCAAAATCTCTTGTACCAGGCAGCCTTCTTCCCACTCCGTACCGCCGTCAACCGGAAGGAGCGCCGGATTGTGGCAACCCTCACAGCGTCTTGGACAACCCTGCAAAAATACCGCAAGCCGGATTCCTTCACCATCTACAATGGATTCATCTAGAATATCCGCACACCGAATCATAACCCATTACACTTCCCTTGTTTTGGCAATCATTTCCGAAAATGACTGACACGTTCATTGAGTTCCTGTTGCTTGGAATCATTAAACCGTTCAGTAGTACTCAAATAGCCGGTAATCCGACGCACGCGCCGCACCGAAGTAGCGCTGCAGGATGGGCAGGACTCAGTCTCAATAACCCCTAAATAACCGCACTTTTGGCAAAAATCCACAGGAAAATTAATACCCGCATAGCCAAAGTCATTATCCTTCATATGCCGCAACACTGCTTCCACCGCTGCTAAATTATTAACCGGCGGCGAACTAAATTCCACATAACTGATGTGGCCGGCATTGGTCATTTTGTGATAAGGGCCTTCAATGCGCACCTTTTCAAAGGCATTAATCGGATAATATACAGGTACATGGAACGAGTTCGTATAATAATCGCGATCCGTCACGCCAGGAATGATGCCATACTCTTTACGGTCCATGCGCAAAAAACGACCGGACAGGCCTTCTGCAGGCGTAGCCAGCAAAGAATAATTCAAGCCGTACTTATCAATCGCCTTGTCGACTTTATCACGCATAAAAGAGACAATCTCTTCTCCTAAAGCCCTTGATTCTTCGTCCTCGCCATGGTGAGCGCCGGTAAGAGCAATCAAGGTTTCCGCCAACCCGATAAAACCTACCGACAAGGTACCGTGTTTAATCACCGATTCAATTGTATCGTTCGGTTTGAGTGTTTCCGATTCCAAGTATAAATGCTGCCCCATCAAAAATGGCATGTCTTTGACTTTTAAATTCGCCTGCACTTGATAGCGATGATACAGCTGCTCGCAGGTCAAATCGATCAAATCGGACAAACTTTGATAGAACTTCATCAAATCCCGTTCCGCCTTGATGCCCAAGCGCGGCAGATTAATGGTAGTAAAGCTGAGATTGCCTCTGCCGTCGGTAACCTCCGGTCCGCAACAGTTCGCCATCGTCCGGGTGCGACACCCCATATAGCCAACCTGATCCCCGTAAGGTGCGTTAAAAGAAGAATCCATAAAACTAAACGTAGGATTCAATCTCTGGGAAGCTACGCGCATAGCTAATTGAAACAAATCATAGTTGGGATCACCAGGATTAAAGTTAACGCCCTCTTGAATTCGGAAAATGATGTTCGGGAAAATCGGATTTTCACCTCGTCCCAAACCTTTTTCATAAGCTAAGAGAACATTTTTGATTACACTGCGACCAGCCGGCGACGTATCAGTGCCGATATTCAAACTGGAAAAAGGAACCTGCGCTCCAGCTCGGCTGTGCATGGAATTGAGGTTGTAAATCAATGCCTCCATGGCTTGATAGACTTCTTCTTCACTAGCCTGCTCCATAAACGGCGCCATATCGCGATCAAAAAAAGCAAAACTCTGTCCGCCATGCATATCATTCTGACTGCTTTGCAAGATAATCGCGGCCAACGCGGTCGCACTAGCCGGACGTTTCGGAGAACGAATAAAGCCATGACCGTTATTAAAACCGGAATGCAGTAATTTTCCCAACGGGATTTGCACGCAAGTCAGGGTTTTGCCGTAAAAATCCAGATCGTGAATATGGATATCTCCGCGTCGGTGCGCTTGAGCCATTTCTTCAGGAATTAAACGATTCAAATAGTAGGCCTTACTCGCCGCAGAAGCAATCTGCAGCATTTTCGCCGACGGCGAATTAGAAACATTAGCGTTTTCCCGACTGGTCTCCACTAGAATATCAGCCACAGCATCCATCAGCTCCGACTGGGACTCGCGCATCCGCGTCCGCTGATATCGATACAAAATATAAGCTTTGGCCGTTTTGGCATGCCCTTTTTCAATCAGAATTTTTTCAACCGTATCCTGAACATCTTCTACGGTAAAACTGCCGCCATTATATTTTTGCTTTAAAAAGCGCAACACGTCCAACGTCAGTTCCATTGCCATTTGCCGGTCCGCACCGCCTACGGCTTTCGCCGCCCTAAAAATAGCATCGGTAATTTTCGTCTCATCAAAAGAAACTTCCCGGCCATCTCTTTTCCGAATCATTGTGAACATATAGTAACCGCCTCGCTTACTTTATAAAATAGGAGCAAGAGTATGCTTATCCTTTTGGGCGTTCATTGCTCTTGCTAGGCTCTTGCTGACGCCGCAAAAGCAAAGATTCCAGTTCATCTTTAAAATTATGCAAATCCGTGAACTGCCGATATACGGAGGCAAAACGTACATAAGCCACCGGATCTACATCCTGCAGCAAATTCATGACTCTTTCGCCAATTTCCCGCGAAGAAATCTCTCGCTCCATCGTATTATAGATATCTCGTTCCACCTGGTTTGCTAATTCTTCAATTTCCTGCAGAGATACCGGCCTTTTTTCACAAGCCCGCATAAGTCCCGCCTGCAGCTTAGCCTTATCAAACGTCTCCCGCCGGCCATCTTTTTTCACGACCATTACCGGCACCTTTTCTACCACTTCGTATGTAGTAAAACGTCGTTGACATTGCAGGCATTCGCGGCGCCTGCGAATGGACACCCCTTCTTCAGCCGCCCTGGAATCAATAACCTTGCTTTCCGGAAATGCACAAAACGGACAGCGCACTAGCGTCTCCTCCTACTATATATGGTATTTCCTTTTCTATTATAAGCCATATCTTGTAAAACTGCCAAGCGACGAAAGGCCTACGAAAAAAATTATACTTTCTTAAACCATAAAAAAAACTCCGCTGCGCGGAGTTTTGATTTTTGGTGCGGGTGGTCGGACTCGAACCGACACGGAGTTGCCCCCGAGGGATTTTAAGTCCCTTGTGTCTGCCATTCCACCACACCCGCCTAGATTTGGAAAAAGCCCGCATCCATTGAGATACAGGGCTCTCTATACGTAATAAAATTGGAGGCGGCACCCAGATTTGAACTGGGGATAAAGGTTTTGCAGACCTCTGCCTTACCACTTGGCTATGCCGCCTAAAAAATGGAGCGGAAGACGAGATTCGAACTCGCGACCCTCGCCTTGGCAAGGCGATGCTCTACCACTGAGCCACTTCCGCATAATAATGGTGCCATAGGACGGAATCGAACCGCCGACACGAGGATTTTCAGTCCTCTGCTCTACCGACTGAGCTACCATGGCAAATGGCGACCCCGATCGGATTCGAACCGACGATCTCCGCCGTGACAGGGCGGCATGTTCACCGCTACACCACGGGGCCATTACCTACTGCAGTAACGATTGTACCGAATGCCGAAAGCTTTGTCAACCCAAGAGTTAGACAAGCATCCAATCAGCGCTTCGTCAGCCACGTGTTGTATTATAACATAACACCACAGATTGTCAAGCAGGCTTTTTAGGATTTAAAACTCTATCCAGCACCGCCGCTATCTGTTCCGGCACAAAGGGTTTAACAATAAAGTCTTTGGCCCCTGCTTCAAGAGCCTCATTTATAATCGCTTGCTGCCCCAGGGCAGAAACCATAACGATACAAGCATCTTGGTCTTTAGCGCGAATGCGCGCCACCGCTTCAATGCCGCTCACGTTAGGCATGGTGATATCCATAGTCACCAGATCCGGCAGCAACTCTTCATATTTCTCCACTGCCTGCTCGCCATCGCCCGCCTCGCCGACAATACGATGTCCAAGTCCCACCAACGTGGTTTTCAACATCATGCGCATAAACGCAGAATCATCGCACAATAGCACTCTTGCCATATTTTCCTCCCCATTCAGCGCCAAAGGCCGCTTGGTACAATTCATAAAAATGATGTGTAGGACCTACTCCTTGTCCTAATGAAAAACCATGCTCAATCGCCATAGTAATATAGCGTTTAGCCTCCCCGACCGCTTCGGGAATGGCCCAGCCGCGAGCCAAAAAAGCGGCAATAGCCGAAGAAAAGGTACACCCTGTACCATGTGTGTGTATGCGAGGCAACCGAGGATTATGAAAGACTCTATAATCCTTTCCATCGTATAAAATATCGCAAGGATTCCCCTCTAAGTGCCCGCCTTTTACGACTACATACCTAGGGCCCATAGCCTGAATCCGCTTCGCCGCCTCACGCATAGCTGTTTCATTTTCAACGTCCATGGAAGCCAGCACCGATGCTTCGTGCAAATTGGGAGTCACAATGGTCGCCAGAGGCAGTAATTTGCTTTTCAGCGCGCCCACGGCTTCTGCTTGCAACAATGCCGCGCCATGTTTGGAAATCATGACCGTATCCAAAACAACCGGTTGCACTTGATAGCGTTTCAACTGTTCTTCCACCACTTCGATAATGGCTGCAGAGGAAAGCATGCCAATTTTCACTGCGCCTACTGGTATATCGTCAAATACCGCCTGCATTTGCGCTGCAATAATTTCCGCATCCAAATCACGCACCGCCGTTACGCCGCAAGTATTTTGCGCCGTAATCGCTGTCAGCACGCTCATGCCGTATACGCCGCAAGCGGCAAAGGCTTTCAAATCCGCCTGAATGCCAGCCCCGCCGCCAGAATCTGAGCCTGCGACCGTCAAGGCTGTAGGAATTACCGTGTTCATGGATTCTGCTCCTTTTCCAGGCGCTGACGCAGCGCTTCCAACACTGGCGTCAACCGTTTCTCCAATTTTTGCTCCAGCTCTGTCAAAGTCTTCGCATCAAAATCGCTTACCAATTCCGGCAAACCTTGCACGCGAAGCTCGCCAAAGAATTCATCTCTATATACATTATAATACAAAACAAGGGACGTTTGTGCGACTAAATCGCTATAATCGAGAATAAGATAGGACCCATTTATCACTTTCACAGGCTCTCTAGGCGACAAGAGCCGTTTAAAGCCAGACGCTTCCTCAGGCAGCTGCTCCGCATAGGTCCATTGCAAAAGCCTTTTTTCCTGTATGGCTACCCCTACCTGCTCCGGCACAAATGTCATGAACTCTTCCAAAGTCTTGTCTAAACGGCTGCGCAACAAGGCTTCAAACTCACCTAACGATTGTGAAAAGTAGGAGATATCGTTAAATTCCAGCAAGCCAAGACCAATGCGCATAAAATAACTTTTTTTCGCAACATCATAATATGCCTTTGCCCAGCGGGCGCCATCTCGGCGATAATAAGAAAAGAAAAAATACTTTTCATTTTCCAATTTCTCATCTCGCACACATTGACACCCTTGCGTTTCTTCCGGCAATTCACGCAAAAAAGCCCATGCTTTAAATTGTTCCAGCAACTCTTCCATAACAAACCTCCACTCTACAGAGTAACGCCTCCCTGCCGCAAAAGTAGGACATGAGCCTTGGCAAGGTTCCTCCAAACAACATGTTGTGTCCTTAAAAGTACTCAAAAAACAAAAAATGACCCGGTCAAAAACCGCGTCATTACTAGATTGAGTGGCAGGGGCAGAAGGACTTGAACCCTCAACCAACGGTTTTGGAGACCGCTACTCTACCAA
>NZ_JAQUZF010000041.1:0-21273 GCF_028691475.1 Anaeromusa sp. | reverse complement strand
GTAATTTTGAACGAATGCGTAACCGCATCCTGTATTTGGCGGGTACTTAAAATAGATAGCAGCGAGAACTTGCGTCCTCGCTGCCGACATTACTTTATGCTTTTACCCCAACTATTGACATAGAACCAAAAAATCTCACCCGATGCCGGAGCGCTCATTAAATTAGTGGCTCCCTAAAAAGGTCACATAGTTTTTGGAAAATGATACGTTGCGTTGTAAAAAACAGGCTGTAATCGTTCGCATAAAGAACGACTGCAGCCTGTTTTAATGGGAACCTGTATGACAGGGAGATTGCCGCGCTGGCGCTCGCAATGACGATAATTGTCAGCCTTGCGACTTATATTTTCTGGCTTTTCTCTGTTCTGTGCTTCGAATTATACGTAACCCTCTTGCGTACCCTCCCTTTAAATACCAGAAGACGTCGGTTGCCATGCCATCCATGGCGCAACCGACCCTAGCCGCGTCCGGCGCCGTCGTATTCTTGTTTAATTTTCGTTCCTCGTCTTCCCCTCAGCAGCGATACTACAAATTGCTTCAGCCTGGCGAAGGGGTGATGGGTTTCCAGATGCAAGAAGATAATGGGAATGATGATCAGCGTAAAGACGGTTGACGACAGCAGGCCGCCGATGAGTACCCAGGCCATGCTGACACGGGTCTCCGAGCCGGCGGTCATGGCCAGCGCCGTGGGCAGCATGCCGACTACCATGGTCAAGGTGGTCATGAATATGGGCTTGAGCCGGGTTTTGCCGGCTTCGATGAGAGCATCCTTGGCGGTGAAGCCTCGTTCCATTAGGGTCAAGGTGTAGTCTAAGAGCAAGGTGCCGTTTTTGGCGACAAGACCGTCCATAACCAAAATACCGATGAGCGAATAGGGATTAATGGTATTGCGGGTAAAAGCCAGAAACAGCAGCGAGCCAATCATGCCCAAGGGCAGGGAGAACATGCGGATAAAGGGCGTAGACAGCGATTCGTAGAGGACGGCCAGCAGCATATACACCAGCAGCAGCGAGAGGAAGAGGGCTTGCGCCATTTCGCCGAAGGTAGTCTTCATGTTATCGGCCTGACCAGTAAAGCGGTAGGTGACGCCGTTGCCCAGTTCCTTAGGCGTCAGCTGCCGACTGATGTCGTTGAGCACTTCCTGAAGTGGCCGGTCAGTGATGTTGGCGGCGATGTTGATGGACTCTTGTTTGTCAACGCGGCGCAGCATAACGGGCCCTACGCCGTCTTCGATTCGGGCCACGTCGCTGAGACGAACAAGCCCTTTGCCGCCTTGTACTGGGATGGAGCGGATGTCGGAGGCGCGGAAGCCGTCGCTGCCGGCCAAGCGGACGTAGATTTTGGTATCTTGGCCGTTGTTGTTAGGATCATTGACGAAATAACCGGCTTGGATGCCGGAAATGGCGCCGTTAAAGACGGAATTGACGTCATTGACGGTCGTGTTGTAGAAGCGCAGTCGCTCGCGGTCCGGCAGAATGCGCATTTCAGGCGCTCCTTCGCTGTAGGAACTGCGGACATCCTTGATGCCGTTGACTTGGCCTAGCAGCTCTTGTGTGCGGTAGGAGGCTTTGACAAGGTTATCCAGGCTGCTGCCGCGCAGCTCGATCTGTACGGGAGAACTGTTGCCGCCGCCGCCAGTGCCTGTGCCGCCGGAAACGCCAGCGATGGAAGACTGGGTTTCGCTGACTTGAACGATGGCTTCCGGGTATTTACTGCGCAGCTCTTTGCGTACTTGGTCCGTGATCTGCCAGACCGTTCGGCTGCGATCCTGGCGATCTGCAAGACGCACGCTGACACTGCCGTAGTTGCCGGCGGGAGAGCCGACATTAGAAAGGTAGTGAGTGATTTCAGGGATGGTATCCAGGTAGGCTTCGACAACGGCTAGGCGCTGGTTGGTCTGGTCGATATTCTGGCCAGTGGGAAACTGCATGTTGACTCGGAAACTGCCTTCATCGGTTTTCGGCATGTATTCAGCACCGATGACTCCCAAGGGAACAAGGGAGACTGTAAAAACAAACAAAACCAGGATGGCGGTCAATATGGTTTTAGGGCGTTCTAAGCTGCGGCGCAGCGTTTTCTCGTAAAAGCTGATGACTTTGGTTTCCCAGCGGTCCAGGCGTTCCCAAATGCGTCCTGTAGGTTCTTGCAGGCCATGGCGGAAGAGGCGAGAGGCCATCATGGGCGTTAAAGTGAAGGAGATGAACAGCGAGCAAAGGGTGGCGAAGACGATGGTCAAGCCGAACTGGCGGAAGTATTGCCCGGTCATGCCGTTCATAAAAGCAATAGGCATAAAGACTACGACGTCGCACAGGGTAATGGCGATGGCGGCCATGCCGATTTCCGTACGACCGTCCTCGGCGGCTTGAAACGAGTCTTTTTTCATAGCTAAATGCCTATGTATATTTTCCAGGACGACAATGGAATCATCCACAAGGATGCCGATGCAAAGCGCCATGCCCATGAGGGACATCATATTGAAAGTAAAGCCGGCGATGTACATGACGAAGAACGTGGAAATGAGCGAGGTAGGAATGGCTACCAGTACCGCGACGGTAGAGCGCCAGCCTCGCAAGAAGAAGTACAGTACAAGGCTGGTGGTGATCAGGCCTTCGATTAAAGCTTCCAAGGTATTGGTTAGTGAGTTTTCTACAAAACGCGACGAGTCGGTGACCATGACGAAACGATAGTCGGGGTATTCCTTTTCCAGCGACTTCAATTGTTCTTTCGCGGCTTTGGCGGTGTCGACCAAATTGGCGTCGCTGTTCTTATAAACGGCCAGGGAAATGACATCCTGTCCGTCCGTGCGGGCATAGCGGGTAACGCGGGCGTCCTGTTCCCTGACGGTGGCCAGGCTGCTCAAAGGAATACTAACGCCAGCGTTATTGCTGACATGAATGCGGGATAGTTCCTCAGGGGCTGCGTACTGCGCCATCAGGCGAACGCTGGTTTCTTGGCGGTCGTTAAATACGGAGCCTGCAGGGGTGAGGAGATTTTCCTGCTCGATGCGTTTGGCGATTTGCGACAGGGAAATGTTGAAAAAGTTGAGTTTGTCCTTTTGGATTTCCACGGCGACTTCCTTGTCGCGGCCGCCAAAAAGCTGCACGTCGGAAACGCCGCCAGCGCGCTGCATGCGTTCCAGGAATACATCGTTGGCCAGACTGTAGATATCGGCCAAGGGCTTATCGGCGATGACGGAGATTTCCATGATCGGCGCCGCGTTGACGTCGCGCTTCATGACCACCGGCTGGTTAATGCCCGTAGGAAGGCGATTCAGCGCGGAATTGACATATTCCGAGGCGTTGATGGCGGCGGTGTCGGTATTGGTCCAAAACTCAAATTCTAAAATGATCTGCGCCTTTTCCGGGCGGGACACCGAGGTCATGTGTTTGAGATTGGACAGACCGGAAAGAGAGTTTTCCAAGGGTTTGATGACGGTCTGCTCAATCTCCTCCGTGCCGGCGCCGGGATAGTTGACCGTAACGGTGACGTAAGGGATGTTGAGGGCCGGCAGAAGTTCTACGCCGATGCGCCAGAAGCTGAACAGGCCCAGCACGACTAAGAGCATAACAATCATGGAAATGCCGATAGGCTTTTGAATGGAAAAGCGGGTCAAATTCATGACGCGTCACCTGCCGCATTGAGAGTCACTGGGTGAGGCGAGATTACCATATCCGGGCGTAGGCGGGAGAGATTGGAAACGGCAATATTGTCCCCTGCTTGCAAGCCTTGCAGAATTTCCAGTTGCCTGTCTCCGCGAGCTCCTACTTGAACAAGACGTTGCTCTATTTTGTTGCTGCCATTGATGACAAACACATAGGTTTGGCCGTTTTTTTCTAATAAAGCTTCCTTGGGAATGACCAAAACCTGCTGTCGCAGGGGTAATTGCAAGACTACGCGGGAAAAGAGGCCGCCGCGCAGAGTAGCCGGCAAAGGCGGCAAAAGAGAAATACGCAGGGAAAAAGCCAAAGTTTGCGTGTCGATGGACGGGCTGATATAGGTAATGGTTCCCGGCAGCGTTTGGCCCAGCGCCTCTAGTTGCACCTGTACCGGCATGCCCAGCGCAAGGGCTGCTAAGTCGCCTTCGGCCACTTGGCAGTCCACATACATTTGACTGTTATCAACAATGCTCAGCAGCTTTTGGCCTGCAGCTGCCAGATTGCCCACTTCCGCCTGGCGATAGCCGATGGTGCCGGAGCGGGGGGCTCGCAGCAGCAGATCCGAACGCTGCTTTTCCATGGCTTGCACGGTATGCTGCGCTTTTTGCGCTGCCGCCTGGGAGGACTGAATGGAGGCGGCCAGACCATTTTGCATTTGGTTGGCCAAGGCGTCTAGCGCCCCCTTGGCGTCAGCGGTTTGCTGCTGGATGGATTCCATCTGCTCCAGAGAAATGCCGCCCACGTTGTAGAGGCGCTGGGAGCGCTGTTCGGTGGCGACAGCCTTGCGGTAATCCGCCTGAGCTTTTTCGTAGTTGGCATAAAAAGAAGCTTGGGTCGTAACAGAGTCGGCGGCGGCTTGACTATAGGCCGCCTGGTTCTGGGCGATCGAAATATCAGCATCCTGGGTGTCTTGAACGAGTAAAACATCTCCTTCCGAAACTTGCTGCCCCAGTTCCACATTGACAGCCAGAATGCGTCCTTGGTATTTGGCGGCTAAGTCGACTTGGGAGAGGGGGACCGTTTGTCCGGTTAGGGAAATGCGCTTATAAAGGTCGGCGCGGCCGATGGTAAGCATGTCAACGGTGGTCTGCTGTTTGCCGCTGGTGTCGCGCGACGTATCTTTGGCGGTAAGCAGGTAAATTCCTCCGGCCAAGACCAGCAACAACAGAAAAAAACCAAGACCCTTTTGGGCCTGCTTGTTTGTATGTAAGATTGTTTTTAATTTTGCTAAGTTCATGGGGATCGCGGCTCCTCTCCGATAACTGTCGCTTTTATCATAGCACTGAATAAGGATGCAACCAATAAGCTGTTTAGAGAACTAAAGGCGCAAGGGGTAAAATAGTGCTGGAGATTATTGGCAGATTGTTGATTTTACGATTATCTTACCACAAAAACGTGACGGTTTTGTGACAATGGCGGCTAGAGAAATGAAATACCAAGAGCGAGGCTTGAACAAGAGTCGCGGTGAGAATAGGAGGATGTGAATGAGGGAGGAAACGGTATACAGAGGAATACGGGCGGAAAAATGAAAAAACGGTCCAATTACCGGCAAACCGGCAAATGGACCGTTTTCGTTCTATAAAGAAAATGGTATTAGACCTTGAATTCGTGTACTCTGGCGGAAAGCTGTTCGGCCAGCTGGGCCAGTTCGCGTCCGGCGGAGGCTACCTCGTCCATCGAAGAAGTTTGTTCTTCCATGGCAGCGGTTACTTGCTGAATTTCGCTGTTGATATGCTGTGTGGCTGTATCGATTTGCGCGGCCGAATCGACGATGCTTTGGGAACCCTTGGCGGTTTCGTCGACGGCGCGGCTGATTTCTTGCATTTCTGTGGCCAAGTTTTCAATAGAAGCGACAATTTGGGAGAATTGCCTGCCTGCGGCGTCGACGCTGTTGGCGCCATCCAGCAGAACGGAACCGGCGCTATTGGTGGTAGCAAGCGCTTGGACCATACTGCGTTCGTTTTCTGCAATCAACTCGCCAATATTACCGGCGGCTTTGGCGCTGTCTTCGGCCAGTTTGCGCACTTCTTCGGCGACAACGGCAAAGCCCCGTCCCGCTTCGCCGGCTCGAGCCGCCTCAATTGCGGCGTTTAAGGCCAGAAGGTTGGTCTGGTCGGCAATGGCGGTAATGACGCCGACAATTTCCGCGATCTTCTTAGAGCCTTCTTCCAGGTGGGTCATGGTTTGCTTGACTGCTTCCGAATTTTGGGCGGCGTCTTGGATTTTATGTACTGCTTCCCGAACGGCGGCGCCGCCGTCTTCAGCCGTCTTGGCGGCTGCGGCCGCTTCTTGAGCCAGGTTTTCTACGGTAGCCGAAACCTCCTGGGTGCTGGCGGAAATTTCTTGAATGGCTGCGGACGTCTTTTCTACGTGCTGCTGCTGGCCTTTTGCTGCTTCGGCGACAATGGCCAGAGACGCTGTGATTTGCTGGGCTGCTTCAGCGCATTGGGCTTCGTTGGCGGTCAATTCTTCCGCCGCCGAGGCTACTTGATCAGCGGAAGTGATGGAAGTGCTGACCAAATGGCGCAGCTTTCCTTGCATGCCGTTAAAAGAATTCGTTAGTTGTCCTATTTCATCTTGCCCTTCGATGGCGAGGTCTTTGCCGGATAAATCGCCTGCGGCTACATCGCCGGCGCGGCGGGTGACAGCCTGCAGGGAAGCAGAGATATGGCCTGCCAGCCAGAAGGAAAAGCAAGCGCCGCAGAAAAGGGCGGCCAGGGAAAAGCCAAGCAGCAGCCAGCGGCTGCTGGAAGTCATGGCCTCGGCTCGTTCTTTAGCGATAAGAGCGCTTTGTTCAGCATGCTCGTTTAAGGTGAGCAGCAGTTCGTTGGCCTTGTCCATATTGGGCTGCGCCTGGGAAAAATAAATAGACCAGGCGGCTGCGTTTTGCCCTGCATTCCGCAGCTCAAAAGCGCTCTTGCGGGCAGCGACGGCTTTTTGGTTGGCTTCTCTTGCTTGAGCCAGCAAGTTCCGGTCTTCCGGGCTGAGGTCAACTTTTTCCAAACGGCTGATAAGCTCTGTCCGGGTTTGTGAATATTTCTCCGCTTTTTTTAGTAAATCCGTCTGCTGTTCTTGGTTTAAAGGTGCTAGCAAATAGGTAGTGATCGATACTTCAATGCCGCGAGTATAGGTGCGAATGGCGTTGACTAAGGATGCCTGCTGCATTTCCTTGGCGTGCAGTGAATTCAATTCCTCCGTCAACTGATTGGTTACATAGAGGCCCACTGCGCTGCTTAAAACCAGAAACAACCCTAGCAGGGCAGCGACGCTAAGCACTTTTAAGCGTATGTTCCAATTGCGAAAAGCTGACATGGTTGAACACCTCCTGGCGTGAAGCCAATTTAATGAATATCGGGTAACGAGAGCAGACAGTCAACTACTTTTTCGTCAAATTGGCTGCCGCGTCCCTGTTGGATAATAGAAAGAGCCTGTTCCTTTGGCATCGCCGGACGGTAGACTCGATGGGCGGTAAGCGCTTCGAAGACATCGGCTACGCTGAGAATGCGCGCCAAAAGAGGGATGTCATCGCCGCTGCGCTGGGTAGGATAGCCGCTGCCGTTCATCCATTCGTGATGGTAGAGGACATAGTCGGCGAGATGTGCAAAGCGGTTTACTTTGCAAAGTACGTCGTAACCAATGCGCGGGTGTTCCTGAATTTGCAGGCGTTCCGCTTCGGTAAGACGGCCTGGCTTGAGCAGGACGGACTCGGGGATGCCAATTTTTCCGATGTCGTGCAAAAGAGCGGCCGTGGAAAGATCATCCAGCTTGTTTGAAGGTAAGCCCAACTGTTGTCCCAGCTTAAGGGCGATGGAGCAGGTGTTGGCCGAATGGCGTCCTGTATAGGCGTCGCGTTTTTCAATGAGTTCCGCAAAAGCAAAAATGGTTTGCGTAAAGGTAGTTTCGTTATCTTGCTGCAAGGTCAAGGTAGCCGTAGTGTCCAGATCCACCTCAAGCACATAAGCGATTTCACCGTTGACGGCAAAGACAGGAATGGCTGTTTGCTCCAGCCGGACCAAGCGTTGGTCTTCTGTAAAATTCAACTTTTCTTGCGTTTCTACACGGCCGCTGGCGAAAGCTTGGGCGACGGCGCACTGCGGGCAGCGCTCAGAGCGTCCGATCCATTCGTAGCAATGTCTGGCGTAAGCCTCCGGCGGCGTGGGGCCGTTGCTGCGCACCGAGGCTGTGTTACGGTACAGTATGTAGTAGTTGCGGTCGATTTTTGAGACCGGACAAGGAAATTGGTCTAAAATGCTTTCTGGCATAGGCTGAGGCAGCGACATAAAGGTTTTCAGCATAGCGTGATTCTCCTGTTAGCTGTTTAGCCGTGAAACGGGCTTTAAAAAATATTGAAAAAGAAGCCCATATTGTGCAACAATATGGGCTTCGTAGTGCATATACTATTAAATATATGTTCAGTATAACATACATAGGATAATTGGACTAGAAAAGAGAGCTGAAAAAATCAAAGAAGTACTATTCTGAATTGCGGGAAATCTGCTATTCGTAACGCAACGCGTCGATAGGGTCTAGGAGCGCGGCTTTTCTGGCGGGGTAAATGCCGAAAAACAGTCCGATCACGACAGTAATGCCGAAGGAAGCGCCGATGGAGAGCGGCGAAATGACAGTCTGCCAGCCGAAGACCGAGGTAATGGCGTAAGCGGCGCCGATGCCGAGAAAGATGCCTACTAAACCGCCACTGACGCTGACCACCATGGCTTCGATGAGAAACTGCAGCAGGATGTTGCTGAAGGTAGCGCCGATGGCTTTGCGGATGCCGATTTCCCGAGTACGTTCAGTGACAGATACCAGCATGATATTCATAATGCCAATGCCGCCGACCAGCAGGGAAATGGCGGCAATAGCGCCCAAGAAGATAGTCATGGTGCCGGTGGTTTCCTGCATCGTGCTCATCAAGGCCGTAAGATTGCGGACGGAAAAATCATTTTCCGCTGTCGCCGCCAAGTGATGGCGGGAGCGCAAGAGGGTTGTAATGTCTTCTTGGGCCTTGTCTAATAAATCTTCACGTTCCATTTGTACGCTGATCGAGTGAATATACGTAATGCCCAGCAGGCGTTCCTGGGCGGTTGTGATGGGGATGATGGCAATATCATCTTGATCCTGTCCCATGGAGGATTGGCCTTTGGCGTCTAGGACGCCGATGACGCGGAACGGCGCCTTGTCAATTCGAATCATTTTGCCAACGGCGGAAGCGTTGCCAAAGAGATTAGTGGCAACCGTATTACCCAGCACCACCACCCGGGCGCGGTCATTTTCGTCACGGCTGCTGATAAAGGAGCCGGCAGCCAGAGTATAGCTGCGGATGGCCTGTTGGTCCGGCGTCGTTCCCTGTACCGAGGTTTTCCAGTTTTGATTGCCATAGACCAGCTGGTAGGAGGAACTGACTGCGGGAGCTAGGTTGGCGATGCCGCTGACCGATTTGCCGATGGCTTTGGCATCCGTATAGGTGAGGGTGATATTGGAGCCGGCCGCCTGGCGGACGCCGCCGCCGGCGGAAGAGCTGGCACCAGGCATGACGACAAGCAGATTGCTGCCCAGGCTGGAAATAGACGATTGAACTTTCTGCTGTACTCCCAGACCGATGGAAATCATGGCGATAACGGCGCCGACGCCAATGATAATGCCCAGCATGGTCAGGGCGGTGCGCAGTTTATTGGCAATTAGGCCTTCCCAGGCAATGAGTATGCTTTCCCAAAACATAGTTAGGCCTCCTTTCCGCGCTGTGTGTCTTGCACGACTTGGCCGTCGCGCATTTGAACGGTGCGCAGCGCATAGGCGGCAATATCCGGCTCATGAGTGACCATGATTAGTGTTCGGCCTTGCTGATGCAAGGCGGTGAAAATATCCATAATTTCCAAGCTGGATTTGGTATCTAAGTTGCCGGTGGGCTCGTCGGCAATGAGAATGGGCGGATCGTTAACAAGAGCCCTGGCGATGGCGACCCGCTGGCGTTGGCCGCCGGAGAGCTCATTCGGCCGATGGTGCATGCGATCGGCGAGGCCGACTTTTTCCAAATGATGTGCTGCGCGCGCTAGTCTTTCTTTTTTTGGCGCATTAGCATACACCAAAGGCAGGGCCACATTTTGCAGGGCCGACATGCGCGGCAGCAGATTGAAGTTTTGGAAAACAAAGCCCAATTTGGCGTTGCGCACAGCGGCAAGAGCGGATTCGTCCAATGTGGCTACTTCCTTGCCTTCCAACTGATAAGAGCCGCTCGTGGGGCGGTCCAGGCAGCCGACAATATTCATTAGCGTGGACTTGCCGGAGCCGGAAGAACCGATAATGGCGACAAATTCGCCTGTATCAATTTGCAAGCTGACATGGTTTAGGGCATGAACGGAGGTATCGCCCATATGATACGTTTTGGTGATGTCCTTCAAAACAATAATACTCATGACGCGCTCCTTAAATGCGAGGCGGCGGTCCCTGATTGCCGCTGGCGGTTTTGGCCTTGACCGTGGGCAAGACGACTTGCATTCCTTCTTCCAAACCGCTAATGATTTCAATTTTCTCGTCGTTGCTCAGGCCGGTTTCAACGGCTAAAGTGACTATTTTCCCGTCTTGCAGCACTTGCACGGTTTTGCGGCCGTTTTCTTCTTTGATAGCGCCGGACGGAACGGCAAGTACTTGCTCACGTTGCGAAATAAGAATGGTTACCCGCGCGGTCATGGTGGGGAATAACAGGCCTTCAGCCGAGTCTACATCTACATAGACCGGATAGTAAATGACATTGGATGACGTAGTGGCGCTGCGGGAAATATTGCTTACAACGCCAGTAAAGGTTCGGTTGGGGTAAGCGTCAACGGTAAAAGACACCTGTTGTCCGTTTTGCACCTTGCCGATGTCGGTTTCGTCCACCATAACCTTGATTTGCATTTTAGACATGTCGGCAATGGTCATGATAACTTGAGGCGTAGAAATACCTTGAGCCACTGTTTGACCTGCCGGCGTAGGCTTGCCGACAACCAGGCCGGTAATAGGGGAGGTAATAACATAGTAGCCGAGCTGGGAAGCGTAGTTGTCGTAGTTAGCTTTAGCTACAAGATAATTGGTGCGGTCCGCATCAAGCTGTTGTTCTGATTCGCCCCCCCCTGAGGCGAGCTGGCGGCTGCGGGCGTAAATGGATTCGTAGTTGGCAAGCTGCGCCCGGTATTGAGCCACTTGCGCTTGGAGGCTGCTGTCGTCAAGAACGACCAACACCTGTCCGGCGGAGACCCAGTCATTTTCTTTTACCCGCAGTTCCCGGATCAAGCCGGTTACGCGCGAAGAAATATCGACAGAGTTGACAGCGGAAATGGTGCCTGTAGCGGATACTGCGCTTTGAATGGTTTCGCGGCTGACGGATATTGTGTTGACGCTGGGAACGGAGGCCGCTTTTTGGCGCTCTTGATACCACCAGGCGCCGCCTGCTGCAAAAACGACAATAAGGGCCAAGGCAATAAATTTTTTAGGAACGGCGTGAAGCGGATTTTTAATGATGGCCACCTCCTGATAAAATGGCCGCATAGCGGCAGGGTACTTATGTATATCTTGAATTATGAATCTTCATTGTTACAGTTTTGTGTCTGTTCTGTGTCGGTCCTCTGATATTTCGCGTTAAGCCTCTGAGATGGTTGATTTTGCCTCTTGAGAACCGTATGCTAAATAAGAGAAGTCACAAAAGGAGCGTTGCCATATGGAACGAACCATCTTGGTAGTGGATGATGAAGAGCGGATGCGCAAGTTAATCGGAGATTTTTTGCGGCGCGAAGGCTATCAGATAGTAGAAGCTGGCGATGGCCGACAGGCTCTGGAACGGTTGAGCACGGAAAAAGTGGATTTGGTTATTTTGGATGTCATGATGCCGGAGCAGGACGGCTGGACCGTGTGTCGGGAGCTTCGCCGCACCAGCGACATTCCGGTGATTATGCTGACGGCGCGCAGCGAGGAGATGGACCAGCTCTTTGCGTTTGAATTGGGAGCGGATGAATATGTGACCAAGCCCTTCAGCCCCAAAATTTTGACGGCCCGCGTTAATGCGCTGTTTCGGCGCCTAGATGGCGGCGGACGGGCTATGCTGCCTGGAGGTCTTAGTATTGACGCGGCGGCCAGGCAGGTATTTATTGACGGACAGCCGCTGGAACTGAGCCCGAAGGAATATGAGCTGCTTAGCTATTTGGTGGAACATCGGGGCAAGGCGCTCAGCCGTCAGCAGATATTGAACCAGGTTTGGAACTACGACTACTATGGAGACTTGCGTACCGTAGATACCCATATTACCCGTTTGCGGGGCAAACTGGGCGATCAAGCTGCGCTGGTGCAGACCATTCGCGGCTATGGCTATCGTTTTGAGGGGGAACGCTAATGGTTTCCATACGCACGAAACTCTTTGTTTCGCTGTTGGCGCTGGTCTCTTTCTTTGGCATTCTCGTTTGGGTTGTCATTGATTTTGGGTTGGAGCGTTACTACCTGTGGCAGAAAGAGTCGGTTCTTCTAGTCAGCAGCCGGGCGGTGGCGGACCAATATGACGGTGATCCGGAACATATTGAACTGGAGCTAGAGCGTTTGGCAAGTACCTTGGGCGCTGGCGTCGTTATTTTGGACAAGGATAAAAATGTAAAATATACTTCCTTTGGTCCCTTGCGCGTGCGGCGCATGACGGGAAGCATAGGTTCCAGCGCCAACGAGCAACTGCATGGACCGCCTAAGCATATTGATAAAGATCGACATTGGGTGGATGAACACACCGTAGTGGAAACACAGCAGGACTTAGATCTAAAGATTGACTTTCTCGTATGGCGTCATTGGCTGTCTAACGGCGATTCGTTTATTGTGCGGCAGCCGCTCGCGCCTGTTTCGGAAAGCGCCAATTTGGCAGCTCAGTTTATGCTTTTTGCCGGCTTCATTGCGCTTTTGGCGGGAAGCTGCTGGGCCTTCCTCTTTGCCCGGCGTTTTACGGCGCCCATTTTGGAACTGAATCGTATTGCCCAGAGCATGGCTAAACTCGATTTTTCCCAAAAGTGGACAACACAGCGCCGCGATGAGCTGGGAGAACTGGGGAGCAGCATTAATCACTTGTCAAAACAGTTGGGAGAAGCCATGGATCGATTGCAGGAGCAAAACCGTCAACTACAAGAAGATGTGGAAAAAGAACGACGCTTGGACCGGATGCGCAAGGATTTCGTTTCGGCCGTGTCCCATGAGTTAAAGACGCCGCTGGCTTTGATTATGGGCTATGCCGAGGGCCTGCAGGAACATGTGGTTATTGACGAAGAAAGTCAGCGTTACTACTGTTCGGTCATTGCCGATGAGGCGCAGAAGATGGATAAGCTGGTCAAAAGCTTGCTGAATTTGTCGCAACTGGAAAGCGGCGCAGGGCATCTGCAGTGGGAGGAATTTGATTTAGCCGGTTTGGCGGTGGATGTGGCTCAGAAATATAAAGCCTTGTTAGCGGAAAAAGAGATTGCTTTGACTGTGGATGCGGCAACGCCTTGCTTTGTGTATGGCGACGTGCTGGGAGCCGAGCAAATCATAACCAATTTCCTTACGAACGCTTTTTCTCATGCCGATGGCGAGCGCAAAGTCCGCCTTTGGCTGGAGCCGGCGGAGCGTCATTGGCGGCTCCGTGTGGAAAACACGGGGAAGTCCATTCCTGAAGATAGCTTGGACAAAATTTGGACCAGCTTTTACAAGGTAGATAAGGCCCGCACCCGTCAATACGGCGGCCATGGCCTGGGCTTGTCCATTGTCCGCGCCATCCAGGAAGCCCATGGCAATGCCTTCGGTGCAGAGAACACGCCGTCTGGAGTGCTCTTCTGGGCTGATTTCGACGAAATCGAGCAGATACCTGCCAAAAAAGAGATTTCTTCCAAGGGAGAATAGGCGTAAAACAGCTCCGCGGCGTTGGTTAACGCTGCGGAGCTGTTTGCTCATTCGAGCTCTCTGATTACTCTCTTGGCTGTTCGAATTTTCGTATGCCTGAACCCCTGTTAGCGGATAAAGTTGGTGAAGATTTTCTTTTCTGCCGCTGGCGGCGGAACCAAATTTTTGGCTGCATCCAACGATTTGAGCAGCCAGGCCATGTTGCGGCCGAGAACGCGCAGCAGTTGCAGGCCTTCTTCATCCTGCAGCACTTCGCCGGGCGTTGTGCCATGAGCGATGTTCCAATAATTGGAGCCTGGCAGCAGCATTTCGGAGTAGGTAATATAGTGGTTTAAGGCGTCAAAGGTGCTGCTGCCGCCGCTGCGGCGTACGGCGACAACGCTGGCGCCTACCTTGTGGCGCAGCAAACCGCCGTTGACGCCGGCCACATAGAAGGCTCGATCCAAAAAGCATTTCATGGTGGCGCCGATGCCGGCGTAATGAACTGGCGAACCCAAGAGGATGCCGTCGGCTTCCTTCATTTTTTGAATCCAAGTATTGAGCTCATCCCCAGGCAAAACGCATTTCTCGTTTTTGTTTCTGGCGCAGCCGTTACAGGCCGTACAGCCTCGGAGGCTGCTGCTTCCAACTTGGACGATTTCAAACTCGATGCCGGCGCCGGTGAGCTCTTGACCTACAACCTGCAAGGAATGAAATGTGTTTCCCTCTTTGTGAGGGCTGCCGTTAAAGGCGACTACTTTCATGAGGAAACCTCCTTGGCCGGCCTTTTTTGGAAAGACCTGGCGTTTTCTTTTTTATAGTCTTACTTTATAATAAGAAGATGTGAGTCGCAAGAACGCACTTTTTGGTGACCTAAGGAGGTAGAGGCAACATGGGAACGTTAATTTACTTCGCCGCAGTGACGGTGATGTTGTATTTGGGAGAATGGCTGGGCAGCCGGGGCGGGCAATTAGCTCTGCGTATGGCGATGAACCGGGAAGAGGCTTCCTGGCGGCCGGTATTAGTGCGAGCGGCGATGAGCGCGCCGCCACTATCTACGTTTGAACGGGGCTTATTTATTGTGTTGATTATGGCGGTTCTTTTCGCCATGCCGTCCGATACCTTAATCGAAAGGGTATTTCTCTTTTTCTTCTGCGGCTTGGCGTATTCGCTGCTGCAGCTGGGCTTCAGCCTGCTCAAGGGTTATTGGGCGGTGAAAGACGCCGGCGACAACATGACCGAAGAAGAGCAACGCTATTATGCCACACAGATGGTCATGGAGCGGGGCATGCAGGCGATCGAGGAAGAAAAGAAAAAGGAAAAACTGCAAAACTCCGCCAAAGAAGAATAATCAAGGCCGCGCTTTTAGCGCGGCCCTTTTTTTCTAGAACCCTCATTCGAGCCCTCCGATTCTCTCGTGACTCTTGTTCAATCCTTATTCTCGTACCCTCACTTTACTCCCTCTACTCCTGTTCCTAAATACCTCTGCAGGGATGGCGCGGAATTATGTCGAAAAGCAACATAAGAAAGCAAAGGAGGCGGGCGCATGCAGGATGACGGATTCCGTTACTTGTCGAGAAATTTCATTTGCCTTTGGGCGGCGAATTTTCTCTATTTCGGCAGTTTTTATCTGCTGCTGCCTACCTTATCTCCATATGCGGCCGCCTTGGGAGCTTCGACTTTTCAAGTAGGCCTGGTGATGGGCTTTTTTACGTTTGCATCGGTTACGATTCGGCCGCAATGCGGCGTAATGGCCGGAACTTATGGCCGGCGGCCGGTGATGCTGGCAGGGGTCGGCTTTTTTTCTTTGGTGTTTTTTCTTTATGCCGTAGTGGATGACGTATATGTTTTGTATGCGGTGCGGGCTTTGCACGGGTTGGGGCATGCCGCTTTTTTGGCGGCTGCCGCCGCGTATATCGCCGATTTGGCGCCGGTAGAACGGCGGGGCGAAGTCATTGGCTATTACAGCCTTTCTAATATTATCTCCATGGCGGTGTTTCCGGCAGTAGGCGTTGCCTGGATGAAATACAGCCAAGACGACTTTACCGGTCTGGTTTGGGGCGGCGGTGCGATTGCCTTGGTGGCCTGGGCGTTTGTGGCGGGCCTGCAAGAATGTTCTACCCAGGAGTCGCGCCGGCCCGGCGCCTCCTTGCGGCAGGTGGCTGTTCGTACAGAGGTCTGGGCGTCCTCTTTGGCTTTATGGAGCGGCGCCTTGTGTTACGGCGTGGTTATTACCTTCTTGCCGCTTTTCGCGCCGTCCCGGGGCATTGAAGATTTTGGTATTTTTTTCAGCGTCTATGCGGTCAGTACCGTGGTCAGCCGAGCGGTGGCAGGCAAGCTGTCCGACCGAATTGGGCGCAAAAAAGTCATTGTGCCCTTTATGCTGGTTATGGCGGCGGCGATGATCTTTTTGGCGCAAGTGACCAGCGTGTGGGAATTAGCCTTGGCTGGCGCGCTTTTTGGCTTTGGTTTGGGGGCTTACTTTCCTGTGCTTAACGCCTTGGTAGTGGATCATACGCCGCTGCGCGATCGGGGGACGGCTCTAGGGTTTTTTACGTCCTTCATGGATGTAGGCATCGCCAGCGGCGCGGTGGTGCTGGGTTTTGCCGGAGAATATCTGGGGTATGACGCCATGTTTTTCTGGGGGGCGGGGATTCTGTTTTTGACGGTTTTTGTGTTTGCCAATGCGGTAAAAAGTGAGAGGAAGTGAAATGATGAAAGCATATAAGCGCTCTGTTTGTCCTTACGATTGTCCGGATGCCTGTTCTCTTTTGGTAGAGGTGGAAGACGGGCGGGCGCTGCGGGTGACAGGGGAACCGCAGCATCCGATTACGCAGGGGAAACTCTGCCCTAAAATGCGGGATTATCCTGCGACTGTATATTCGCCGGAGCGGGTTTTGACGCCCTTGCTGCGCACTGGCGCTAAAGGGAGCGGAACATTTACCCCGATTTCCTGGGAAGAGGCGATAGCGCGCATTGCCGAGCAGTGGCGCGGCTTGGTGGCACAGTACGGCGGCGAAGCCATTTTGCCTTTTTCCTACGCCGGGACAATGGGGGTGGTGCAGCGCAACGCCGGACATGCTTTCTTTCATCGCTTGGGGGCGTCGCAATTGGAGCGTACCCTATGTTCGCCGGCCAAGGATTACGGTTGGCGGGCCATTATGGGGGGCGCCAAAGGGATGCGGGTGCAGGAGACGGCCCATAGCGACTTGATTGTCATTTGGGGCGCTAACGCCGCGGCTACGTCTGTGCATTTTCTTCATTTTGTCCAAAAGGCTAAAAAAAAGGGCGCCAAGGTTTGGTTGATCGATACGTATGAGACGCCGACGGCGGCGGTGGCGGATCGGGTTATTCGGCTGCAGCCTGGCAGCGACGCCGCCTTGGCTTTGGGGCTGGTGCGGCTGTTTGATGAAGCAGGCTTAACCGATGAAGCCTTTTTAGAAAATCATGTTCAAGGGTATGAGAAGCTGCGCCAGGAGGTGCTGCCGGACTATACGCCGGACAAGGTGGCGGCTTTAACTGGTGTGACGCCTCAAGAACAACTGGAACTGGCGCAGGCTTTAGGGCGGGCTAAAGCGCCTTTAATCCGCATGGGCAGCGGCATGACGCGCTATGGCAACGGCGCCATGACCATCAGGGCTATTCTTTGCGTGCCTGCCTGGCTGGGCGCCTGGCGGCATTTGGGCGGCGGCGCTTATGGCGATCTCAGCACAGGCGCTGCTATTGATAAGGACGTAGTTCTGAGGCCGGATCTTTTAAACCCGGCGACGCGCAGCATCAACATTAATCAGTTGGGAGACGCTTTGACCCAAGCGGAGCCGCCAGTTCGCTCCTTATACGTCTATCACTGCAATCCTGCGGCGGTGGTGGCGGACCAAAACAAGGTGCTGGCTGGTTTGCGGCGAGACGATTTGTTTACGGTGGTGCATGAGCGGTTTTTGACGGATACCGCTCTTTTTGCCGACATTGTGCTGCCAGCGACGACTTCGCTGGAGCAGGACGATTTGTTTACCTGTTACGGGCATTACTTTGTACAGCGTTCGCCGGCGGCTATTGCGCCGGTAGGCGAAGCAAAATCGAACTGGGATGTTTTTCGACTCCTTGCGGAAGCCCTGGGCTTTGCTGGCCTGTATCAAAAAACAGCGGCGCAGATGGTGGACGCCGTTTTGGACCGCCCCACCCCTTGGCTGGAAGCGGCGGGTGTAGAAAAAATTCGTCAAGGAGACTTTGTGGAGCTGCCAGTGGCGGCAGATTATAAGCTGCAATATCTTACTCCCTCCGGAAAAATCGAAGTGTGGAACCCTCTGGAACAAGAACCGTTGCCTCGCTGGCTGCCGCCTCATGGCGGCGAGGGCGATTTATGGCTGATGACGGCGCCAAGCTTATACGGACTTAATTCATCTTTCCGAGAGCAGCCGCGCTTGATGCAGCTGCGGGGGGCGATGAGCCTTTTGATGCATCCGGCGGATGCTGCAAAACGAAAGCTGCAGGACGGGGCCTTAGTGGAAGTTTGGAATGCGCGGGGGCGGGTGCTGTTTACACTGGCGGTGACGGAAAAAGCGCAGCCCGGCGTGGTGGTGGCCGAAGGCGTGTGGAAGCTGGCGGATGCAGCTGGCGCTAACACGGTGAACGCCTTGACTTCGCAGCGACTGACTGACCGGGCGGCAGGAAGCACATTCTACGATACAAGGGTCTTTGTACGCCAAGGCCCGTAACTAACTACGCTATGTGCGGGAGGTTAAGCTTCTGCAAGCGTGAAAGCCCAAAAAGAGCGCTCAGATGCAATTTTGCATCTGAGCGCTCTTTTTTGCTACAGCAGAATTTATAAAACGAACCGCGAAATACACGAAAAACGCGAAAGGGGTTTGTGAATCAAAATTATATCATACTGTTTTTTCTCTGTCGTACCCTCCCGTGACTCCGATTCTCCTGTTCAATCCAATCCCGTCAAGCCCTCACTCTACTCCTGTTCCTGATCTCATTCTCCTATAAATAGCTGTACAGCAGCATGATATTGAGAGCGCTCACAATAGCGCCTACCAGCAGCAACAGCCACTTGGTGGTTGGGCGGTTGGCGTAGTCGCCCATTACCTTTTTGGAAGAAGTTAGGTAGATCTGCAGAAAAATGGTCCAGGGAAGCTGGATGCTCAACAGCATCTGGGAGTAAATAAGTCCTTGGAAAGGATCAGAGACGAAGAAAATGACGATTAGCGCCGCGATCAGGGTGAGCAAAATACCAGCGCGGGTTTGGTTGCTGGCGGTGTCATAGGCTTCGCCGAAGACGCCGGCGAAAATGGAGCCTCCTGCCATGCCGGCGGTGATGCTCGAGGAAAAACCCGCAAAGAGCAAGGCTACTGCAAAGACGATGGCGGCGTGGCCGCCTAAGAGCGGCTCTAGCATAACCTGCGCCTGCTCGAGAGCGTCAACCGCGACCCCTGCCTGGAAAAACGTGGTTGCAGCTACTAGGATCATGGCGCTGTTAATGGCCCAACCTAAGATCATGGAAAACAGCGTGTCCAGAAATTCAAAACGCAGTTGTTTGCGAATAATTACCGGATTTTCTAGGTTCCATTGCCGGCTTTGAATGATCTCGGAATGTAAAAAAAGGTTATGCGGCATAACTACCGCGCCGAGGACGCTCATGACGACCGGCAGGGAGCCTTCGGGAATGGCGGGAGTGACCCAGCCGGCAGCGGCGCTGGACCAGGCAATGTCTACCAGGCTGAGCTCAAAGAGAAAAGACAGACCGATAATGGAAACAAAGCCGATAATCCACTTTTCCAGCCGCCGGTAAGAGTTGGTGCCCAGCATGAATAAAACTCCAAGGGTGGAGAGTATCGCGCCGTCGCGGATACTGAGACCGAAGAGCATATTCAAAGCGATGGCTGCACCTAGTATTTCCGCCATAGCCGTAGAAATGGCCGCCAATACGGCGGAAGAAAGAAGCGGACGGGATAGCCAGGAAGGCAGATGCTTAGTCGCCGCTTCTGAGAGGCATAGGCCTGTGGCAATGCCTAAATGGGCGACGTTGTGCTGCAGCAGGATGAGCATAATCGTGGACAGCGTGACCATCCAGAGCAGCAAGTAGCCGTACTCAGCGCCGGCGGCGACGTTAGAAGCCCAGTTGCCGGGGTCGATAAAACCAACGGTGACTAGAATTCCTGGGCCTAGATAGCGCAGCAGCTCGCGGGCGTGCTGCAGGGATGTGCGTGAAAATGATTTGTTCATCGAAATACCTCGGAGTCTAAAGAGTAGATTCGTTTGTTTTTTCTGCTGGTGCAGTTTCTTGGTCTGTACTTAAGGCTTGGTTTTGCCCGGAAAGCAGCAAAAAGACGCTTTCGCCAATGCGGATCTTGCTTTTAAAAGGAAGCAGCACTTTTAAGTGCGGTACAGCCTTGTACCAGTGCTGACTGTCTGGCCGCTGGTAATACGTGCCGTTTTTGGATTTTAGGTCTTCCAGCAGTATCGGCGAGCCTTCACCTAAGTTAGGCAGGAGGCGGGCATGGACCTTGGAAACTTGGGGATCGTCCAGCAGTATTTGAGCGGCCTGCGGATCTCGGCCCAAGGCCAGTCCTTCCAAGGGCAGCAGCCAAGGAGGCTTCTGATTATCAGGCACTAGAAGCTGTACTTGAATAGATACAGGCAGTTCAGGCGCTTTGGCCTGTACCGGAGAGGGAGAAGGGATATTGCTGAACGCCGTCGCGGCGGGATCTTCCGGTGGTGTTGGCAGAGGCGGCGTGGTTGTGAAGACCTCGGCCATTTCCTCGTCAAATTCCTCCGCTGCTTGCGGCTCTTCTCCGGGCAGCGAATCATCTAAAGCCGGAAAGACAAAAAGCGGCGGCAAAAGTGTCATGCCCAGCGCCCAAAGCCAATAAGGCCGCTTATAGAGCACCTTGGCTAAACGGTAGAAGAGATAGGGCGCGAAGAACGGATAGCTTATGGGCAAAAACAAGCCCAACGCCAGCCAGGGAGACAGCTCCAGCTGACGGCAAAGAAGCACCAGAGCGTACCCTGGCAGCAGCTGCGGCACCCAGTCTGCTTCCGGGTTGAATTTTAAGGATAAGCGGTACAACAACCAAGACTGAAAAAAATAAGCGCCAACAAAGGTAACGGAGGAACCATAAAATACAAGCTGGAAATAATCGCTTTCTTCCATGGAAGCTTTCCTCCTGTCAAGATCAGTCTTTTAAGGTACAACGTATCTTTATGTTTATTGAATATACTTTTGCAATTCTACACAGGACTACGTTTCCCTGCTCTGGGAGGGAGTGCCAACAGGTGTATTTTATAAAAAAAGTCGCGCTCGTTTTGGCGCAACCTTGCAAATATACTAGAATTTATAAGTTTTGAGAGTCTGAAATAGGAGGAATGGTGGGGGATAACGAACCGCGAAATACGCGAAAAACGCGAAAGGGCTTTATAGTTCAGGGGGACGGTTCTCTTGAACCCTTTTAACGGCGGCATATAGGAACTTCAGGTTCTGTCGGCCGAATTCAGTGCCGTCGTATTTCTGTTTCATCCTGCTTTTCTCTGTTAACTCTGGCCTTTCCTCTGATTCTCTGTGTAAAGCGTACCTCGTAACCCTCCATCTAATCCATCTATTCTTGTTCAATCCAATCTCGCTTGGCGTTCTTCAGCTTTTTTGGCGCAACTTGTTCCGTTGTACGTAAATCCAGCCAGTCAGCAGTAAAAAGAGTAGTGCCGTCGCCCAGAAGACGGAACGGGAGCCTAAGGTGATGGCGAGAAAGCCGCCTGCCACCGG
>NZ_JAQUZF010000040.1:0-21341 GCF_028691475.1 Anaeromusa sp. | reverse complement strand
CGGAATTCCTGGTCAAGGAAGGCATCGACTCTATGTCCCTCAATCCCGACTCGGTGATGAAAATCACCCTGCGCGTCCTAGAGATGGAGCAAAAGATAAAATGGAACGGCACACAGAGTAAGCAGAGTAACAGAGAAATGCCAGAGGGGGGACAAAACAAGGATTGAACAGGAAAATCGGAGTCGCGGGAGGGCACGCAGGAGAGGGAACGAAGCTTTTCGCGTCTTTCGCGTCTTTCGCGTCTTTCGCGTGTTTCGCGTGTTTCGCGGTTCGTCAGCAACGTCCCCCCAACAGAAAGCAAAGGAGCTATGACTAAAAAAGTCATAGCTCCTTCTGCTTCTTTCACGTAAGCCAGCGCTCTGCAAATACAGGAGACTCATAAGCGTCAATATACTGCAGCGCCTCTGAAACTTTCTCAGTCACAAAATACAATTCATTACAAACCATTTTAGCAAATTGCTGGTCAATCGCCTTCTCGAACTGCTCCAGCAAATTATCGTAAAAGTTATTGATGTTCAAAATGACAATGGGCTTATCATGGTAGCGCAATTGCTTGAGCGTAATGATTTCCAGAACCTCTTCCATGGTTCCGTAGCCTCCGGGCAGCGCAATAAACGCATCGGACCGCTCGTCCATAGCAGCCTTGCGCTCGCGCATGCATTTGGTTACCACCAGTTCGTCGCATTTGTCATAGACAACGCCTTCCAAATTTAAGGCTTCCGGAATCACGCCAATTACCTGCCCTTGATGCTCATGCACTGACTTGGCGCACGCGCCCATCAGCCCAGTGATGCCGCCGCCAAAAAGGAACCGGTCTCCTTTCACGGCGATTTCCCGTCCTAAATGGTGCGCCGCATCAAAATACACCGGGTCAATCGTTCTGCTAGAAGAGCTATATACGCAAATTACCTTGTTCATCAATTGCTTCTCCTGTTTCTCCTATGGAAAAATTATACCGCCACGGTTTGCTTCAATTGTCCGCAGCCGCCTTGAATATCGCTGCCAAAATTATGAAAAATCTCCGCCTCCACCGTTGTCTTCATTGTATTATAAAAATCCAAAACCTCCAAGCGATTCGCCGGCGTCAAGCCCTCTATATTGTTTTCGTTATACTGCGAAAGAATCAATTTCAACGGTTTTCCCTGCAAAAGCGCCGTCAAACGAGCCGCATCGCCCTCGGTGTTGTTGAAACCATGAAACAGCATGTACCGGATGCGCGCTTTGGTGTTAAACACAGCCGCATAAGCCGCCGCAGCCTGAATAATCTCCTCAACGCCGTATTCCTGCGTCATGGGAATAATCTGCCGGCGCTGCTCATCGGCCGAAGCATGGAGCGAAAGATTCAGGCGAATGGAGATATCACTGCCTTGAAAATCCTCAATCATCTCATAGATCTTCGGCACAATCCCCACCGTAGCCAGTTCAAACTGCCGCAGCCCCCAGCGGGAGCGCAGCTCCAAAACGGCCGCCTTAACTTGGTCATAATTGCGCAGCGGCTCGCCCATGCCGGCGAACACCACTGCCTCCAAGGAAGTTTTCTTGGCATTTTTACGTGTTCGATTGCAAAGCTCCACCTGACCGACAATCTCCTGGGCCGTCAGGTTGCGAATAAAGCCCTGCCTGCCTGTGGCGCAAAAGCGGCAGCCCATGTGACAGCCTACCTGCGAAGATATACAGACCGTGCTGTTAAAAGTCAACCGTCTCGCTTCATCCACCATATAGAGAGTTTCGACAGTATGACCGTCTGCCAAGCTCACAAGATACTTTTCCGAATGATCGCAACTGAGCCGTTTTTCTACTACATTCATTGCAGCTTCCTCCGCCCTTAGAAAAATAAAATCGCCCTCTGTGACATGCCAGAGGGCGAAAGAAGCAGAAAAACCTGCAAAAGTCCATACCCTCTATCACTCGTAGAGTCAATGGCGGCATACAGGCTTGACTAATGCAGGCGCCTGTACTCAATTGCATTCAATGTACCATAAACAGCCACAGGGTTCATATAAAAAAACTATCAACTTTTGTACTATTCTTGGGGTAAGCGCTGCTGAATATCCAGAAGCGTCTCTACCGGCACGCCGCCGTCCAAGGCGGACAACAGACTCAAATAGAACTCTGCCGCCTGTTCCGTCATCTGCCCGATAAGGCGGGTAAATTCTTCCTCTAAAACTGCGTCATAGCTCGTCTGCATACGGATTTTTTCTCTCTGCAGATATTCATCGGCCAGCACGCTAAGAAGCTCATAGAGCGCTTCCCCCATAGCCTTGCTTTCCCCTTGCTCGAAAAACGCTTTAGGATTTTTAAAGCAAGCCATCGCTTTGCCAAACTTGTCTAACGGCGCGTCTTGAAAAGCGGCCGCAAACTCAAGGTGCTCCCGATTTTCCAGTTCAAACGCGGCAAAAGATACATCGGCGTTGATTTCCCCTAGTCGTTCGGCTAGGCTCTGCTGATACTCAGCCGCCTGCTTTTGCGCAAATCGTTCCAAACGCACCGTAGTCGCGCGCAGCTCCTGGGCCAAATCAAAGCCGACCTGTTCCAGCAGCTCGCCCAAAGATTGGCGCAACACCTTTTTCAAATCCCGGCCATCGTCTCGCAACACCGCCGGATTGAAGGCTTCTTTGAAGAAATCATTGAACCGCAAAAACACCCGCTGTTTCGCATAGTAAAGCAACTCTTCCATTTCCTGCTGCAGACTGCTGCACAGCGTTTGCACGGTTTGCTGCGCCAAAAACGACGCAATCTCGCCTTGTTCGCTTTCCAGTTTGGCTCTTTTTTGCTCTTTCACCGAGACATCCTCGCGGGCGCTGGCAATAAGAGCGCTTACGCGCTGTTCAACGCGGCGCAGCTCGTTTTCAGACGCCGCTACCGCCAGGTTAGCCAAATCGTTGGCAATAAAGTGATAAAACGCTTCTTCAAATACAGGCATACCCGAAGGGGCAACCGCCGTCTTTGCCTGTTTTTCCTTCAACGCATGTAGGCTGGACAGCGCGTACAAATGGGGATTGCGAACGCCGTATTTAACAAGCTGCTCTTGCACATAAGCCATGACCGTTTCTTTTTCTTCTTCGTTGTCGGCCAAGTCAATGGCGTTGATGATAAAGAACATTTTATCCAGTTGGAAAGCGTCTTTTACCCGCCCCAATTGAATCAGGAACTCCCGATCCGCTTTGGAAAAAGCATGATTATAATACGTAACAAAGAGAATGGCATCCGAGTTTTTGATGAACTCAAAGGCGACGCCCGTATGGCGGGCGTTGATGGAATCCGCCCCTGGAGTGTCTACCAGCGTAATACCCTTGCGAGTCAAGGGACAGTCATAGTACAGGTCAATCCATTCTACAAAACAGGATTTTTCCTCTACCGCCACATAATCGCCAAATTCCGCCATGGTTGTTTCCAGCACAGCCCCCAGCTGCTCCCCAAAGGCGGCGTAACCGCGCGCAAAAGCCTGCAAAAAAGCATAGCTTGTTTTTTCCGCCGCGCCAACCGACGCGCCCTGTCCTAAAGCGGCTGCTTTTTCCCTGGCGTCAGCCAGCGTGGCCGCCTGCACTTCAAACAGGCGCAGCGCCTGATTGACATCGTCCAGCAGAGCGCTGGCGTCCTTCACCTTAACGCGCACCGCCCCATGCGGGCAAATCTCGTTCACCGGCTTAATCTGATTAATCGCGGCTGTTGTCGGGTTCGGCGAAACCGGCAGCACTTTCTCTCCAAGAAGAGCATTAGCAAAAGAAGATTTGCCGGCGCTAAACGCCCCGAATAACGCGACCGTAAAGCCTTTATGTTCTAAACGCGCCGCCTTTTCCTCCAGCTCCCTGGCCAGTTTTGCAAAACCAGGCAAATCATGCACAAGATGCGCCGTCTGTTGGAGGGCGCTTGCCGTTTGCTTCATACGATCCGTCGCTTCGACGGCTGCCGCTTTTTTCTCGTTTACCTTAGGCCTGGTTTGGACACAAGGAGGCGCTTTTTTCACGAGTTCCACCTGCCCAGTTTGCGGCGAAACAACGTCAAATTCCTCTTCGTTCTGTGCCAGCAGGCAAAACGCTTCTTCTGTAATTTCCTTCGCTTGGCTAAGCAGCTTATCCGCTTCCGCCTGCGCCAGCTTAGCGGCGGCTTCCTGTTTTTTCAGCTGTTCCAGGGCGGCAATATAACGCTCCAAACCGGCTGATTTTTGCGCCAGCCGCACCTGCAGCGCAGCAGTACGCTCTTGGAGCGCCTCCAGGATATCGACTTCCAGAGAAGCCAGATTTCGTTTCACTGCAAGTTTAATTTCGTTAGCCACGCTCTCCGTATAATTGATGACCGATTCTCCGGAAAGGCGGGCGCCCGGCTTTACCGCGCCCACTAGCGCTTCCTTGGCCAAAGGCGCCGTAAACTGCTGCGCCCTTGCGAGCAATTCCTTGTCTTCCAAACGCCGTTCTTTTAAGAAACGCCCCAGGAACTCGCGCAGATGCCATTCTAGTTGTGATTTTATCTTTTCCAACACACCCTGATAAAAAAGCTCCAACCGGTTTTCCCGTTCCGCCTCTGTTTTCTGCTTGGTAAACAAAAAACCAACCTTAAAGCCCGCCTGGCAGGCTTCCAAATACGCTTCCGCCAACGCCCGCGTTTCAAAGGGCATCAAATAAGCATTCTGCATAATTTTGCTGACTTCCAGGTCAAACTGACTCTCTGCTTTTTCCAGGCCTTCGCCCAGCAGGTTCTTTTCCGCCAGCAGCTTGTCATAGTTCGCCTGCAGCTCCTCTTGCTCCGCCGTCGACAGCTCGCCCAGAACCTCCCTGGCCGACTGTAATTTATCTTCGCCTTTTTTCCGCGCCGCCGTTAGATGATCCCCAACGATTTTTTGCAGGGAATGGAACACCGACTGCAACAGCAGCGAGTCTTTCGCCTGCAGCCGCTCCGCCAAAAAGGCCTGCAGCGCCGGGAACTGATTATGCGCATGTTCATCGCTTTTGAGAGACGTATAAAAAATATGCGTTGCCTTAACTCCCCAGGAAGCAAAGGAATTTACCACACTGGCCTGAAAATCGGCAAAGGAAAGTTCCTGCTCGGAATGCTTATCCACTTGGTTAATGACCAAACAAACCTCTTTACCCGCTTCCGTCAGTTCTTTAGTAAACATAAAATTTAATTCGGACTGCACGTGGTTGTAATCCATGACATAAAAAATCAAATCCGCCAGATGAATGGCCGACTCGGTGGCGATGCGATGCGCGTCATCCGCCGAATCAATGCCAGGCGTATCCAGAACCACCACTTGCGGCGGCAGTTGACAGTCAGCCTGACTGAGTTCAATCTCCTGAATTTGGTCGCCGTCTTTGCAATACTGCTTCACCAGCTCGTAGTCATAAGGCGCCAAATACATGCGCGGCTTTTCGTTCTTGAAAAACACCTTGGCATACGCTTCGCCCGCCTTGACCTTCACCAAATTGGCGCTGGTCGGGATGGGGCTTGACGGCAGTAGATTTTCACCGATCAAGCGGTTGATAATCGTAGATTTCCCCGCTGAAAAATGGCCGCAAAAAGCAATGGCAAACTCTTGCTGCGCCAGCTTGCCCGCTAGCTGCTTTATTTTTGCCGCATTATCGGAGTCCTGATGGGCCAATACATAGTCATAAGCCGCTGCCAGCTTTCCTTTTAAGGTTCGTAAATCTGCCGGGCGGTTCATAGTTTGAAGCATGTGCAAATTCCCTTCATATCGCAAAATAGAATACTACAGTACGTTTATTCTATACGAAAATTGTAAGAAAGGCCAGAGGACGAAAGGGTACGACGAGGTTACAAGATTTACACAGAGAATCAGAGAAAAGGCCAGAGGAAGCAGAGACAAACCAAAATATTGAACAAGAGAATCGGAGTCACGAGAGGACACACAAGAGAAATACAAGGTACGATAGTAAAAAATCCGCCCTTTCCTGCAAGGAAAGAGCGAATTTAAGCGTCACTATGGCTTTTGCAAATATACCGTATAGGCCAGGGCATTTCCTGTAAAACCGACTTCCGCAAAGCCAGCCGCCTGGGCCAAGTCCAACACATGCGCTTTGCGCTGGTAATGGGGATCAAAAATCGTTTCAGCAATCGCCAATACGCCCCCCGGCTTTAACGCTGCAAACACTTCTTGCAAAGCCGCCGCCTGCTGGGGAATTTCCCCCAGCACCGCCGCCATCACCGCCCGGTCCGCCTGATACGCCGGCAGCTTTCCTTCGCCCAAAGGAAGCTTTGCAAACTCAATCATGGTGAAATTTTCCTGTTGCGCTTTGCGCTGTACCACATCCAGCATGCCCTGCTGCAAATCAACAGCGATCACCTTGCCATCTGCGCCCACCGCTTTGGCTAAAGGAAGCGTAACCCTCCCCGGGCCGCAGCCGGCATCCAAGACGGTCATGCCTTCGGCAACGCCCAAGCCGGCGAGAATAGTCTTGGCTTGGCTGTTTTTCGCTAAAGGATTTTCCATCTCCACCATGCGGTACAGCCAAGACGGACAAGGAAGACTTTTTCTCCGGGAAACAAGCTTCCAAACAACCCAGATACAGCACAGCGCAGCAAAAATGCTAAAAATAGCCGTCAAGGCGTCCACGGCGTTACCTCCTCCGCCTCGCGCCGCACATGGCGGCAATGCGCAAGGGCTGCCTCAAAATCTTCCGGCAACGGCGCCTGCACCGTAACTTCACGCAGCTCCTTAAGATGCCCAAAACGCACGCAGGCCGCATGCAGCGCCTGCCGGGGCATCCAGGACGTCCGCCTTCCATACATGCCGTCGCCAATAAGGGGATGACCCAGATGCGAGGCATGCAGTCGAATCTGGTGAGTTCGCCCGGTTTCCAGCGTCAGCTCCAACAGTGAGGCCGCCGCATAGCTTTCCAGCGTTCGATAATGCGTAACCGCCTTCTCCCCGTCCTCGCGCACCGCCCGCCGATTCGGACGATTGGGATGCGCGCCGAGCGGCGCATCAATAGTTCCCTCCGCTGGCGATACCTCGCCGTTTACGAGGGCCCAGTAGATTCGCTGCAGCCGTTTCTCTTTCATTTGCTGCTCCAGCAGGAACTGGCTGTGAGCATCTTTGGCAAAGATGACGCACCCGGAAGTGTCCCGATCAAGGCGGTGCAACGGCCGAATGGCGCAGAGCACCTCCCGCCGCTGCAGCTCATAAGCCAAATAGTTCGCCAAGGTGCCGCTCATCGTCCGTCCCGCCGGATGCACCAACAGCCCTGCAGGCTTATTCAACACAAGCACATACTCATCTTCATAAAGAATCTCCACGCAGCCTTCTTCCGGCTGGACGCCGTAAGAAGCATCTTCCGCCAGCAACACGCGCAGACTATCGCCGGCTTTTACTTTTTTCTGCAAAAATACAGCCTTGCCGTTCAACAAAATCCCCTTCTGCCTTGTCAGCTTTTGGAGCCGTCTCCCGGAGTACTGCAAAACTTGTTTTAAATAGGCTTCCAGCGTCATGCCTGCATGTTCTTCGACTATTTGGTAGGAAGTAAATTTTTTCACTGCGGCAATTCTCCAAATTGTTCTTTAAACGCCTCAAGCGGCATGGTTTTATAGGTATGCAAATACTTTTTGAACAGTTCCATCTTATTTTGCCCCAGGGCTACGCCCATGTAAATGCGCGGGATGCTATACTTGGCTGCTTGCCCCTGCAGACCCAAGTCGGACACGGAAAAAGCGACGTCATAGCCGGCTTCTTTGGCGGTTTGCAGGACCTCGCTGTTATAATGGCCAAAAGGAAAAGCAATGATGCGGCAAGGTTTATTGGTAACGCTTTCGATAAATTGCTTCGAAGCCTTCAGCTCGTACTGCAGCTCTTGTTTAGAAATCGCGCTGAGATCAGCATGGGTCATCGTGTGCGATTGAATGGAAAACAACGGATTAGCGGCCAGTTCCTGCAGTTGTTTGTCCGTTAGATACGGGTAGCCTGTTAACGCAGAATTAAGGCCTTTTTTAAAGATAAAGAACGTCGCTTTCATTTTATACTTCGCCAGAGCCGGCGCCGCATACTGATAAATGCCCTCATAGCCGTCATCGAAGGTGATCAGCACTGTTTTTTCAGGAAATGGGCGCTTCGTGTCAACATACTGCAAAAATTCATCCATACTTAAAGTCTGATAGCCTTCTTGCGCCAGCCAAGCCAGCTGCGCCTGAAAATCGTCCACCGAAACATCAAAGCCATTGATAGGCTTCACTTTAATATCATGATACATAAGTACTGGTGGAAAATAAGCTCGTTCTTGAAGCGCCTGTCCATTAGCCCAAGCGCTTGACGCCGTCAGCAACAGCAATAATAGAACAACTATACATTTTCGCAATCTGAGTCCCCCATTCTGATTCATATTTTATCAACTAACTTTCGTCATTTGCCCAGAAATATTATTCAACCGCGAAAAACGCGAAAATCGCGAAAATGATAATACTCACAGGAAATAAATCAGCTTATATAACCCTTTCGTGTGGTTCGCGGTTCGTTATCATCGTTCCCCACAATTACTATTCAAATGCGAAAAGTGATTTGCCATTCTCATTATCTGCGCCTTAGGAAACGCTCCAAAGTTTACAAGCAATCCCAATTCAAGATTAGTTGCTTTTAGATAGTTAAGCAACTGCGCTTGATGTTCCGATGCGAGTTCTTTCACAGCTTTCAGCTCGACAATTATTTTACCATAGCATATCAAATCAGGAATGTATGCTTGCTTTAATGTCGCTCCCTTATATGCCAACGGCAACACAACTTGCCTGCAAAACGGAACGCCACGCCGTTTCAGTTCGATTTCTAGACACTCCTGGTAAACTGCTTCAAGAAAACCACCGCCCATTTCACGGTACACTTCAAAAACAGCGCCTTGAATCAAGTAACACTCATCTTTATATAAAATGCTTTCGCATTTTTCGTCAGTTTCGCGACTCATGATCAAAGCCCCCATAATTATTATTGAACTTACAACACCCTTTCGCGTTTTTCGCGTGGTTCGCGGTTCGTTGCCATTATCTCCTTTTTCATTGTACCTTTACTTGATTAAATCCTGCAACTTTTCTTCGACATACCAATTCTCTCTTGTCAGCGTTATGTTAGTTGTTAACAAAGCAAGACAGGTTTATAGTAGGAGAAGAACACCTCTGCCTCATGCTATGCAGAAAGGAAGATTCTTATGCCAAATGCTTCTACCTCGCCAGCGGCTGCTAAACCGGTTAAATCCTTATGGGCCGGCAGCTTGGCTCATTTTATTCATGACGGCTGCTCTGATATGCTTTATCTGTTTTTCCCTTTATGGCAGGCGCAGTTTGCGCTAAGCTTTGCCGAAATCGGCATCCTAAAAACACTCTTTTCCGGTACTATGGCTAGCCTGCAGGTTCCCGCCTCTTCGCTGGCCCCTCGCTTGGGGGCCGAAAAATTATTAGCCTGGGGCACGCTGCTTTTAGGCGCAGCCATGCTGTTTCTGGGAAATGTTGATACTATTTATTTTGTAGGCTTCCTATTAGTCCTTGGAGGCCTTGGTTCCAGCACGCAGCACCCTATGTCCTCCGCCTTAATTTCGGACGCCTACGAACAAATCGACCTGCGCCGCAAAGCGCTTAGCACCTTTAATGTGGCAGGAGACTTAGGCAAACTGGCGTTGCCGGCTACAGGCGCCTTTATTGTCAGCCAATCCAACTGGATGAGCGCCGCCCAAGCAGCTGGTGTTGCCACACTTTGTATCGCAGGCTGGCTTTTCTTCTATTTCCCGCACCAAAAGCCCTCTCTCTCTAAAATCTCCTCTGCACCGTCCGAGCAGCCAGCCACCGCCATAGGAGGCTGGCTCAATTACAAGCCGTTTTGGTCTTTATCCTCCATCGGTGTCATCGATAGCGCCACTCGCATGGGCTTCTTAACTTTTTTTCCGTTTTTGCTGCAGCAAAAAGGAGGCAGCATCGCCGACACCGGCATTGCTTTGTCGCTTATTTTCGCCGGCGGCGCGTGCGGCAAGCTGGCTTGCGGCCGCTTGGCCCTACGCATCGGCGTACTCCGCTCCGTCATTTTGACAGAGATTGTCACAGCCCTCTGTATTATCAGCACACTGTTTTTGCCTCTTTTACCAACTCTCCTGCTGGCGCCGCTTTTAGGTGTCGCTCTCAATGGGACATCCTCCGTACTTTATGGCAGTGTCCCGGAATTGGTTCCCCCTACGCACCGCCAAAAAGCCTTTGCCATCTTCTATACCATGACCATCGGCTCCGGAGCGATCTCCCCGTTTCTCTACGGTTTGGCCGGCGACGTAATCGGTCTATCACAAGTTGTCCTTCTCTTAGCCTGCATTGTTTTAGCGACATTGCCTCTTACACTGCCTTTGCGCAACCGTTTAGGGACCGAAGGGACATAACGCAGAACAGTATTGAACAAGAGAACCAGAGTCACGGGAGGGTACGCAGGAGAAACAAAAGGCGTTTTTTTGAATAGGAAGTAAAGTGAGGGAACGAAGGAAGCTACGGTGGCAATGATTGTATTTGAGACTTTTTGGAGCAAGACGGTCCGCAGGACGCAAAAACAGGAGGCGACGGAGAAAAGTTCCGTATGTCTGAGCACCAGCGAGTTCGCGGAACTGCCGTCGACTCCTATTTTTGCGAGTCGCGCGGAAGTCTTGTCTCAAATACAGTTATGCCGCCGTTTATACAGAAGCGCCTATCCCTTGATGACCCTGGGTTTTTCATCCGTAACAACTTATAAATTCTGGTATAGGCAAAAAGCCTTGAGACTACTTTTAAAACAAGTTTGTCTCAAGGCTTTTACTATGTCTGTTTACTTGATAAATGTATTTTCCTTCAACTCACGGAAAGCCGTATCCAGTTCTTCTTGGGTGTTCATAACAATAGGGCCGCCCCAGGCAACTGGTTCTTGCAAGGGCCGCCCAGCTGCCAGCAAAAACCGCAAGCCGGACTCCGCCGCTTTCACCTGCAGCAAAGCTCCTTCGGAAAACAAAACCGCTTGCTTTACCGCAACCGCTGTTTCTTCCACTGCTCCAACTGCGCCTTCTCCTTGAAAAATATAGATAAACAAAGAGGCGTCCGGGTCTGTCTGCAGCATCCACTCCGCCCCAGCGTTCAACTCTACATCCAAAAGCAAGGGTTTCACGAAATCTCCTGATCTAGCACCTGCTGTTTCTTTGTACGTGCCTGCAATCACCCGAACCCGGGCCTTTTCTTCATCCACTACAGGCATCTCTCCTTGAGTGATACCGTGGTACATCGGAGCCGTCATTTTATCAGCAGCAGGCAGATTTAACCACAACTGAACGCCTAACATGCGCTCACTGGCTTTAGGCATTTCCTGGTGGATGATGCCGGAACCCGCCGTCATCCATTGACACTCTCCATCTAAAATACTGCCTGTGTTTCCCAGGCTGTCGCCATGTTCAATATCCCCTTGGATTAAGTAGGTTATCGTTTCAATGCCGCGGTGCGGATGCCAGGGGAAGCCCTTAATATAATCAAGAGGATTACGAGAATCAAAGGCGTCCAGCATCAAGAAGGGATCAAATTCTTTCGTGTCCTTCCGACCAATGACACGCACCAAGCGCACACCGGCGCCGTCAACCGTCTGCTCTCCTGTAATGATTTTCTTTACCTTTCTCGTCTGAATCATACCCACGTCACCTCACAATCTATTTTATGCAAAGAAATAACTAGTCATCGATATAGAGCCTAAGGTGCAAGCATCATTATAGACTATAAAATTCAATCCTTTTTTCTATTATCCTTGTTCATTTTTTCTCTTTTTTACTACCGAATTCTTTTCTTTGTTTCCTATTTACAAATAATAATTATCGTTATATAATGCAATTAGAGATAATCATTATCAATTACCTCTAATCCAATCAAAGGAAGTGTTTTTTATGAAAACCTTATTCGATAAATTGTTTGCTCACAAAGAAGAAGTGCGTTTGTGCAGCGCTAAAAACATCCTCGACTGCCCAGAATATTGGACCAAATTGGCAACAACCAGTTAAGAGCTTCTTCTAACGCGAAAGCGGTGGTAATTCTTGATCGCTCAAGAATTACCGCCGCTTTTTTATATACCCAAAATCCTCTGTATTCCGTTCCCCATGGCCGTTTACCGACGGCTTCCCGCCCAAGAAAGAGCCACTGCGTGTTTTTTCAACTTCTGCACCACCGGCAGCACAATCGCTGACGCTAGGCCAATCTGCACCAAATTGCCAGGCACCGAAACCATTGGCGCAATCCAGTTGCCGTAAATAATTCCTTCAGCGCCATAGTATCCCACGATCTTGATGGCGCAGGCCGCAACCAATGCCAATACATACGTTGCAAAAGACTGGTTTTTTTCGCACAAAGCGCCGATTGTATACCCCATCAGACCTACAATGACCAACGTAAACGGCGCCCACAAGAACCAGCCGCCGACTACGTCGAACAGGGCCATCCCCAAACCTCCCGCTAAGGCTCCCAGCCAACGTCCATAGAGAATGGCAATAATAAAGAGCGGTACATTTCCCAAGTGAATCAAACCGCCATTCGCTGCAATAGGAAGACGCACATTCACAAATACAGTGCACACAAAAACAAGGGCAATGCCTAGTGCTGCATACACCAAATATTTCGTTTGCTTTAAAGAGTTTTGTTCCATCGTATTTTTGCCACCTTTCCCCGCTTAAGCCTCAGTCAGGCGATGCGCTGCATGATACGTCGGTCCCACATACGAATTGATGGGAAAACCATGTTGAATAGCTTGGCTGACAAAGTTTTTAGCTTTTCCTACCGCTTCCGGCACCGACAGCCCCTGGGCCAAGCCGGCCGTAATTGAGGCAGCATAGGTGCAGCCTGCGCCATGAGTATAAGTGGTATTGATCTTCGGTGTTTCAAAGACGGTAAAGTCCTTGCCGTCGTACAAAATATCAATGGCATTATCCGTGCCCAGCTTAGAACCGCCTTTAATCAAGACGTACTTAGGGCCTAATGCATGAATTTTTACGGCAGCTTCTTTCATCGTCTCCACCGACTGAATACGTACGCCGCTCAACTGGCTGGCTTCAAATACATTCGGCGTAATCACAGTAGCTTTAGGAGCCAGCATTTGGCTGATGGCCACCGCTGCTTCCGGATGCAACACTTCATCGGTTCCCTTGCAAATCATAACCGGATCAATGACCACATTTTTCACCGCATACTCATCCAGCTTACGAGCTACCAAGGAAATAATTTCAACCGTTCCCAGCATGCCGGTCTTCATGGCATCTACGCCAATACCGCCAAGAACCGTATCAATCTGCGCTTCCAATGTCTCCAACGACAAGGGATACACGGCATGAGCCCAATTGTTTTTAGGATCTTGGGCCACAAGAACCGTAATGGCGGTCATGCCATACACGCCATATTCCTGAAAGGTTTTGATATCCGCCTGCAATCCGGCGCCGCCGCTTGTATCAGAACCGGCTATAGTAAGTGCTTTCGCTGGTGCTTTCATTTAAAATTCCTCCTGCCAAACTACTTTAACGTTTTTTCTTATTTTTTTATAAAAACCTGGTTGTATTATAAAGCAAATCTGATACCATTAAAATATACAGAATCTATATTTAAAATAAGTACAGATAGGAATGAAAAGGACCATGTCTAAACTGATACTGCTTGACCACGAAAGCAAAGAGCCTCTTTATATGCAGCTTTATCGCTATTTCCGCACGGAAATCGAGCAAAACAATTTAAAGGAAAATCAAAAAATCCCTTCCATCCGCTTTTTGGCGGATAGTTTATCGGTCAGCAAAATCACCGTAGAAAAAGCCTACCAGCAATTGCTCTGTGAAGGATATATCACCAGCGGCAATCGTACGCGTTATGCAGTCAACCGCTTTGTAGAAAACGCTTGGCCTTCGCCTGCACCGCAAAATGCCATTCCCAAAGAACAATCCTCGCAGGAACTGACGTTTAAATACGATCTGGCCAGTGGTGAAATGGATGCGGACGGCTTTGATTTCTCTCTTTGGAAGAGGTATATCAATAAAGCCTTCTTAGATCCAAGCCGTCTCATGCGCTACGGCGATCTCCAAGGCGAAATAGAGCTGCGCAAGGAGATTGTCAACTACATCCGTTCACGAGGTGTTAATTGCCATTACGGCCAAGTCATTGTCGGCCCTGGCGTACAAAGCCTGTTGAATATTTTGGCCAGCATGCTGAAGCCAGAGCATGACGGCATTGCCTTTGAAGAACCAGGCTTTAAAATGGGTCGCCGCACCTGGGAAGACCGGGGTTTTCAAATTATCCCGGTCCGTCTCAAAAAAGAAGGCATCGATACGGACGAGCTGGCTCGCAGCGGCGCTCGCCTTGTGTATGTGACGCCTTCGCATCAGTTCCCGACCGGTTATATTATGCCGATCGGCGAACGGACGCAGCTTTTAAATTGGGCCCGACAAACAGGCTCTACGGTTATTGAAGATGATTACGACAGTGAGTTTCGCTATTTCGGCCGCCCCCTCCCCGCCTTAAAAGGGTTGGATACGGAAGGCTCCGTCATTTACATGGGCTCTTTTTCCAAAGTCATTCCCCCATCCATCCGTATTAGCTATATGGTGCTGCCGGAACAGTTGCTGAAAAACTATCGGGAGCGCGCTTCCTTGTACAACCAAACAACGTCCGCCCTAGAGCAATTAGCTCTGGCTCGCTACATGGCCGATGGCCACCTGGAGCGGCAAATCCGCCGCCTCCGCAAGCTCTACAATGAAAAACATGCACTCTTTCTGGAAAGCATCCGGACCCTCTTAGGCCAGCAGGTAGCTATTAACGAAACCGAGTCCGGCCTCCATCTGGTTTTAACGGTAAAATCCTCGTTGACGCCAAAAGAATTATACGCACGGGCATTAGCGAAAGGCTGCCGCATCGCGCTTTTGCAGGATTACTATCTGGGAGAAGCTCCAACCTCTCCATCCCAAGTCATCCTTTATTTTTCTAAAATCCCGGCGGAAGAAATGAAAACAGCCATTCAGCTGTTAAAAGAAGCTTGGTTTGAGTAACGCACAGAACATAAAAGATTGAACAAGAGTCTCGGGAGTCGCGACGACGGCGCTGGATGCGCCTGACGGTACGTGATGTACCTAATGCCGGCGATGCCAAGGATGGCATAATCGCCGGTCTCCTCTGAAAATCCATGGATGGCCTAGCATCCGGTCTCCACCAGAAACTGAGGGTTACGAAGAAATTGATTTTTAACAGGAGTAGAGGGCGTAGAGCGAGGACACACTGGAGAGCTGCGACGGTGGCGGTCGTTGTATTTGAGACTTTTATTGGAGCAAGGCGGTCCGCAGGACGAAAACGTTGGCTAAGACGGATGACAGTTTCTCCTGTTTGAGCACAGCGAGTTAAGAAACTGCCGACTTAGCCAACGTTTTCGAGGCGCGCGCAAATCTTGTCTCAAATACAATGCTGCCGCCTCATTTATTAAAAATTGAACAAGAGTCACGAGAGAACCAGAGAGTACTCCTTATGGCCTCAGCGGCTGTGACATTTGCACCTAGAAAGAACCCCAGCCCTGCACAACGGCAAGGCTGGGGTTCTTTGCTGGCTAGCCGGAGCTCAAAGCTTACGGCTTATAGTTTTCATAGTGAATGCGGTTTGCTTCGAAACGGTCTACAAACTGATTTTCCGCCGAATACCCCAGCGCCAGCATAGCAAAGGGCGTAACTCCCGGAGGCAGTTGAAACAATTCGGTAATGTATTTCATCCGGTCTTCTTCCGGCGCAACTCCCATCCATACCGCTCCCAGGCCATTTTCGACGGCGGCTAACAATAGATTTTGCGTGGCCGCCGCCAAATCCTGCTGCCAATACTGCGGAAATTTCAACCCGGCTTCGTTTGCCAAAACAATAATGCCTAACGGGGCTTCTTGCATGGGCGATGCATACGGATGAGCCTTCGCCAATTTAGCCAGAGTATCTTTGTTTTCCACTACAATAAACTCCCACGGCCGCTGATTCGCTGCTGACGGAGCCTGCATCGCCGCCCTCAGCAACCGCTCTATCGTTTCTTTTTCCACCAATCTAGCTTCATAACGACGAATGCTCCGGCGTTTTTGAATCGCTTCATAGGTATTCATAATTCCACCATCCTTTTCAGGCTTGTTTAGGTTAATTATATCTGCTATTCTTTATTCATGTAAGTATGCACTCTATTGAAAGATACCATACTTTAATAAAGTTACTATCCAAAGGAGAGTATTGTGAAAGAAAAAGGCGAACTCAACCTTGATTGTCCGGTAGCCTATACACTATCTGTACTTGGCGGCAAGTGGAAATGGCTGATCATCTACATTCTAGCGGAAGAAACGATTCTCCGTTACGGAGAACTAAAAAGAAAATTACCAGGTATTACACATAAAATGCTAAGCCAACAACTCAAGGAATTAGAAGCGGAAGAATTGCTTTATCGCAAAGAATACCAGCAAATCCCGCCCAAAGTAGAATACTCACTGACAACACGCGCCCAAACGCTGCTGCCCATTCTAAAACTAATGTGCGAATGGGGTGCGGCCAATCAGCCATATACTACTTCCGCCTGCGCTTTATAAAAGTCCCCCTCAAAAGACGGAGCATAAGCCACTGGCCACAACGTCTCAATGGCTTTTGCTTTTTTATAAACTTTCCCCCAGGGTTTTCGCTCGTTCCAAAGCGTCCGTCTTTAGAATCTCGTCTTTATCATGCATTCCCGGCACGACAATTACTCCACGATCCTGCCAGCCCATAAACTCCAGCATGAGCTGATACGAGCGAACAATACCTTCAAATACCTTTTCTTCCTTGTCGCCGCCGGTTACCAACAAAACGCACTCTTTAATCGCCAAGGGCTTTTCAGCGATCAAAAAGGAATACATCTTATCCAGCGCCGCTTTCAGCTGCGTTGGAAAGGAAAACCAATACAGCGGCGTTGCCAGCACCAGCATATCCGCCGCTGCCAAGTGCGGCGCCAGTTCGTTAAAATCATCAGAAATGGAACACGCCGCGCCTTTTTTAAAACAGGTCTTACAGTCAATGCAGCCCTTAATCGTTTTATCGGCAGTCGCATATTTCATAACCATATGGCCCGCCTCCTGCGCTCCCGCAATAAAGGCATCCGCCAGTTTTTCGCTATTACCGCCTTTGCGCGGACTTCCTGTCAAAACCAAAATGTTTTTCCCCATCTTAGTATGCCTCCTTCACTATGCTTTGCCTTATTTCTTCTTATCCGCAAGCAGCATCCCGCCAACACCAATATTTTCTGTGCTGTTTTCTTTCAACAGTACAATAAACGCCCCCTCCGGCGCTTTCATAATCTCCGCCGCTTCTCGCGTCAACACCTCCGCTAGTTTGCGTTTTTGTTCAATATTCATCAGGGCTCCTTCTACTGTAATAACCGGCATAATTCATTCCTCCTGTTAAAGCCGCTCTATTATGGAGCAGCTTGTTTTTTCTCATTATAACCACATTGCTCCCATTATAAAAGTATGCACTTTTAAGGAAGATACTATGCAAAAAGAAAGTAATGACCAACAGCCAAATTTCTGTTGGTCATTACTTTCTTTTGTCAATACCGTTATGCTTCCTGTAACCGCTTGGCTACGTATTCAACCGCCGCCGCCAAGGTTTTTAGGTGCAAAATATCCGAACCCTGCATCACAATATCAAAAGCTTCTTCCAAATCGGCCAAAACCCAGCTGAAAGCCAGAGAATCCAGCCCCAACGAGGACAGTTCCGCTTGCGGCGCAATATCCTCGACCTTCAAGCCGGGTACTCGTTCCGCTAAAATACCTCGAATCACTTTTTCAATCTCGTTTACGTCCATATTCGCTCCTCCTCTATTCATTTACTGCTTGGTCAAATTTTCAAGCGCCAGCTCGCGCAGCTTAAATTTTTGCACCTTGCCGCTGGCGGTCAGAGGAAATTCCTCTACGAAGAAAAACATAAAGGGCACCTTGTTTAAGGCAATCCGCTCCCGACAATACCGCTTTAGTTCCAGTACCTTGGCGGTTTCTCCTTTTTGCAGCCGCACAAAGGCCACAATATCTTCGCCGTAATATTCGCTGGGGACGCCAACCACCTGCGCTTCGAGCACCTTAGGATGGGTCATCAGAAAGGTCTCTATTTCCGCAGGGCCTATATTTTCACCGCCGCGAATAATCAAGTCCTTGATGCGTCCGGTAATGTGGCAGCAGCCAACCTCATCGATTTGGGCCATATCGCCGCTATGCCACCAGCCACCATCATCCATAGCCTTTTGCGTCTCTTCCTCCATTTTATAATACCGCAGCATCGAAGACTGCCCCCGCACGCACAGCTCTCCCTCAACGCCTGGCGGAACCTCTTCCATAGTCCCCGCTTTGACAATGCGCAGTTCCATGCCCGGCAGCGCCGTGCCGACATGATTTATCCGCTCTTCTTGAGTTCTTGTGGGGCCGGCCAAAGACGCAATGATCACTTCCGTAGAGCCATATAGACAGCTAAAGCCGGTAGCGCCCAGCTTCTCAATCACCGCCTGCACCAACTCCGGCGGACAACTGGCTCCTGCCATATCCCCCACACATAACGAGCTTGTATCATAGGAATTGCGTTCCCATTCCTCTAACAGCGCCACAAACATCGTCGGCGTGCCGGACAAGCTGGTAACCCCCTGCTCCGCAATCGCCCGCAGCACCACGGGAGCTTGAAACCGTTCTACCCCCACCAAAGTTCCGCCATAATATAGCGCCGTCAAAATTACCGCATTGCCGTAGGCATGAAAGAAAGGCAGCGCCGAACACAATACCGAAGACGTCGTCAGCCCTTGGCGCTCTCCATAGGCTCTAGCATTACACAGGTACGCCTGCTGACAATGCACGACTCCTTTAGGCACGCCTGTCGTTCCCGACGTATATTGCAGTATAAACACATCTTGCGAGCGTTCCTCGTTGCAGCGCTGTCTATATACTTCTTCCTCCACAGCAGCTCCGCCAGCCAAGAAATCAGGCCAGAGAAGAACATCCTCGGCTTCGGCAGCGCAAAAAAACACCACCTTACGCAGCTTCGGCAACCGTTCCCGCACCGAACGAAGCACCTCCAGCCAAGCCTCTGCGCCGCTGCCTTGCGCTTCTAAAAACAGCACCGTCGCATCGGAATGATGCAGTACATACTCCAGTTCATACGCCCGATAATTGGTATTCAGCAGCACCAGCGGCGCCCCGGCTCTAGCGCAGCCAAACTGCACGGAAAGATATTCCGGAATATTAAACGCCCAGATAGCGGCATGCTCGCCGCGCTCCATTCCCAACGCCATAAGACCCTTGGCCACTTGCGCCGCTTCTGCATCTAGCTGCGCATACGTATACGAACGGTTCTTCTGGGGATACACCGCCGCTGTCTTTTCCGGCCATTTAGCCGCCGCCAAGCGCAGCACTCCGCCCCACGATTGCGGGCACACTTCCGCCCAGTCCTTCAAAATCAGCGCCTTAATTGCCTTAGCCTTCTTGGTATACGCATGGATAGCTTTCTCATCTACGTCGATTGACACTTTTTGCATCAGCAAACCATCTCCGCCGTACCAGCCCGGCAAGACGCCACCCAGAAAATAGCCGCGCCGCCGCAGTATCTCTACCGCCGCCCCGATCGTTTCGTCCCCCAGCCTCAAGAAAGCCTGCAATACCACCGTCCCGGCTGCGGACGCCTGGCTTTCCCACAAGGCTGCCTTCGCCTCAAAATCAGCACCGATGTTAGTAATCGACAAGCGCGCCACACCGGCTCCGGCAAACATCTCGATAGAGCCTTCCGTCGCCACCGCCTGCGGCAGCGGAGCCGTCGCCTCGACAAAGTTACAGGCTTCCGCCAACTCGCCATACAGCAACGCAAACGCTTCTTGATACACCTGCGGCACATACACCGTCTGGCCGCTTTCGCCAGGAGACGAAAAAATCAGTACCGTCGAGGTTCGCTCGCCGCCCTTGGCAGCGTCTCCCGGCATCAACGCTACCTCTAAGCCAGTTTCATGATAACCTCGCTTGGTCATCATCATTTGCGTGAACAAATGATTGCAAACCGCTTCGCCCCAAATCTGCTCCAACCCACGCTGGCGCGGAATTTCTGCCAGCGCATATTCCATCAAGGCAAAGCCTACGGAGGTTTGCCGCCATTCGTGGCACACCATAAGCTGGCCGCATTCATACAGCTCGGGGTTCGGCGGCGTGGAACGGTAAAAAGCAATATGGCCGATTACCGCTCCGACCTCATTTCTCGCTACCGCCCGCCAGGTAACGTCCTCTTCTTCCTGGCGCACCAGCGCTTTGGGATCATATACCTCCGCCACCGGATAGGAGTCCCCGTACACTTCCCTATACAGCGCTACTACCCCGGCAGCGTCTTGCGGCTGAAAAAGCGCCAATTCCCATTCCTGCGTCACACTTCCACCTCTTCCCTTAAAAAAGCCTTCTCTGAACCTTTAACACAAGCTTTTGAATTAGAAGTAAGCTTCCATTTATTGCTGCGCTTCTCCTGCCTACTTCTAAAACAGTTCATTCGATACAAACCGCCGGATTTTGTTCCGGTTTTAGCCATTTGAGGATCTTCTTTATATCCTTTTCCGCCATCGCCACACAGCCGCTTGTGGGAACACCCGGACCTTTACGGACATGCATAAAAATGGCGCTGCCTTTGCCCGCCACAACCGGCTCGGTATTGTACTCAATAACCAAACCTAGTTTATATAGCTCATCCTTGCGCCGCATCAGCTCGTACGACTTGGCCGCTGTTTTTCCTACAACCAGTTGGTTATAAAACGGCGAAGCCACATCGTCGATCCAATAATGTTGCTTTGTCACTTGTATGTAGGGCATGCTTATAGAGAACGACTCATAGCCAAAAGCTCGGCGCAACTTATACAAGCCCGCTGGCGTAGCGCCGTCTCCTTCTTGTTTTTGCGCGGCTGAAACCACGCCGCTTCTGCCTAGGTTGACTGGAATGTCTTTGTATTTCACAAGCCATTTTTCATCTTTTTTCTGCCAAGCCGTCAATGTGCCTACCTGTTTGTTTTTACTGTCTGATTGTACGATGAGTAGTTGACGCACATCCATAGGCGCTACATCCTCTGGCGGCGCTTCTACTTTCTTCGCCGCCTCGGCGCTATGATTACCAACTGAACCAAACAGAAAAAATAGAGCGCACAACAACAGCCAAGCAAGCAACCGATACTTGCAATGCAAATTAGACTCCCCCTTTACGATCAACAAGCAACTTTTGCCTCTTTTTTACAATTTTAATTGTACGTCATCTTCCCCTCGCTTGCCAGCAACGAAATAAAAACATGACCTCAACCTTCTGTTTTGAAGGGTAAGGTCATGTTTTTTTATTTCGTCGCTTATGCTTCCGCTC
>NZ_JAQUZF010000039.1:0-21348 GCF_028691475.1 Anaeromusa sp. | reverse complement strand
GATTCGAATATTGATTGTTGATGATTCTGCATTTATGCGTAAGCTATTGAGCGATTTATTTACTGGCGAAAAAGATTTTGTTGTAGTGGACACGGCGCGAAATGGTAAAGAAGCAGTGGAAAAGACGAAGCTGCTGCAGCCGGATTTGGTCACGTTGGATGTGGAAATGCCCATTATGGACGGCCTGGAAGCTTTGCGGCTGATTATGCAAGAAACACCGACTCCGGTAATGATGGTCAGCAGCTTGACTAAAGCCGGTGCGGATGCGACCATGCGCGCCCTGGATTTAGGTGCGGTTGATTTTATTGCGAAAACAAATGGTCCTATTTCGAGCATTCAAGATATTCGCCAGGAAATTTTGGCTAAGGCTAGAGAGGCTGTACGTGTGAATGTGCGGCGTTTGACTCGGCCCCAAACAGCGCCGATTACGCAGCGAAGCGTGCTTCCTTTTGGCGGCGGCGTTCAAGGAACCGACAAGATTATTGCGATTGGAACTTCGACAGGCGGCCCGAGGGCCCTGCAGGAAATCATTACAAGGCTGCCTAAAAATCTTCCCTGCGGGGTGCTTATCGTACAGCATATGCCCCCGGGGTTTACTCGCTCCTTGGCGGAGCGCTTAAATTCGTTGTCCGACGTGCAGGTGAAGGAGGCGGAACCGAACGAACCGATTCGCCCTGGGTGGGTCTATATTGCTCCTGGCGATCACCATATGCGGGTGGAACGAAACGGGGGGCAGAAGATTTTACGTTTAACTCAGGATCCGCTTATCGGCGGACATCGTCCCGCCGTTGATCCGATGTTTGATTCGGTGGCGCAGACGTACGGAAAGCAAACGGTGGCTGTTTTGCTAACCGGTATGGGCCATGATGGGGCGCAGGGAATGAAAAAAATCAAAGAGAACCATGGCTTTACAATTGCAGAAGATCAATCGACATCGGTAGTGTTTGGCATGCCAAAATCGGCGATTGAGCTTGGCGTTGTAGATCGAGTGGTGCCATTGCAAGCGGTTGCTGCTGAAATTATAAAAGCGGTTAGTTTATAACAGTGGAGGTGCAGGGGAAGATGGATATTAATCAGTACATGGGAATGTTCCTGGAAGAATCACGCGAGCACCTGCAAGCACTCAATCAATGCCTGCTGGACTTGGAAAACGATCCGTCGAATTTATCCGTTTTAGATGAAATTTTTCGTAGCGCTCATACGCTAAAGGGCATGTCGGCTACAATGGGGTTTACGACCATTGCTGAATTAACCCATGAAATGGAAAATGTGCTTGATTTAATGCGTAAGGAGCAGTTGTCGGCTTCGCACGAACTGATTGATACGATCTTCCGCTGTGTGGATACGCTGGAGCAGCTTGTTGAGAATGTAGCTGCCGGCAGCAACGAAACGATCGATATTCAGCCGTTGTTGCAGATGCTTTCTTCTATTGCCAAAGGAGAAGCGCCTGCTGCTGCCAAGGCGGAAACAGCGAAAGCGCCAGCGCCGGTTCAAAAAGCTGCACCACCAGAGGCAGCGCCGGAAAACGAAAAGGAACAGTATTTATTTGCGCTGAATGAAGCAGAAGAAAATGTTATTATTGAAGCCCGTTCTCAAGGTGTGCAGGCTTATCAAATTGAAGTTCAGCTTAGTGAAACCTGCCTGTTAAAGTCGGCACGAGCTTATATGTCTATGAGCGCTCTTGATGAACTAGGTGATGTCTTACGCAGTATTCCTACTGTGGATGAATTGGAAAAAGAAAAATTTGAACGCTCGTTTCAAGTGTTATTGCTTAGCGATGGAGAAGCAGTTAAAGTGGAACAAGCGTTATTGAGCATTTCCGAAGTGGAAAAAGTGACAGTGCTACCGATTGACTTGGTGGAAAAGGAGCCTAAGGCTTCTAAAAATGAAACTGTAGCGGCAGCGGTCACCACTGCCGCAGCTCCTGTTGTAACTCCAACGGAGAAAAAGGCGACGGAACCGTCTAAAGCAGCAGCGCAGGGAGAAAAGAAAAACAATCGAGGCAGCCAGTCTGTACGCGTGGATATTGACAAGTTGGATTCTCTGCTGAATCTGGTGGGAGAATTGGTTATTAATAAAACCAGGTTGGAGCAGATCGGTATTACGCATCGGCTGACGGATTTGGTGGAAACCATTGAACAAATGGACCGAGTTACGACGGATTTGCAAAATGTCGTTATGAAAGTTCGGATGGTTCCAGTGGGTCAAGTGTTTAATCGTTTCCCCCGTATGGTTCGCGATTTATCGAGGGAACTTAACAAAGAAATTAACTTAATTATCCAAGGGGAAGAGACCGAACTGGACCGTACGGTTATTGATGAAATCGGCGATCCGTTGGTCCATTTGTTGCGTAATTCTATTGACCATGGGATTGAGCATCCGGATGAGCGTGTGGCGAAAGGAAAGAATCCCGTAGGGGAAGTTCGCCTCATTGCCAGCCATGAAGGCAACAATGTAGTGATTTTGGTAGAAGATGACGGCAAAGGGATCAATGCTGAAGTGATCAAGCAAAAGGCTTTGGAAAAAGGCTTAATCACGCAGGCGGAAGCCGATAAGATGGATGCTAACGAGGCCGTGCGGTTAGTCTTCCTGCCGGGATTTTCTACGGCCGAAGTGGTTACCGACGTTTCCGGCCGCGGCGTAGGTATGGATGCCGTTAAAAATAAGATCGAATCTCTCGGCGGCATGGTGGACGTGGAAACAAAGATCAATGAAGGAAGCAAATTCAAAATTCGTTTGCCCTTGACGCTGGCCATTATTCAAGCCTTGCTTGTAGAGGTGGCAAAGGAGATTTATGCGATTCCCTTAGGCTCTATTGATAGTACGATTAATCTGGAGCCAAGCGACATCAAGACCATCCAAAATCGCGAAGTTATTTTATTGCGCGGTCAAATTATTCCAATCATCCGCTTAGGGGATGTTTTGCAGATTCCCCGGATCGCGAGCGAGGATTCCGGTGAGTTGTTTGTCGTTATTGTGCATATGGGAGAGTTCAAGGCAGGGATCATTGTTGACAATCTGATAGGACAGCAAGAAATCGTAATTAAGTCGCTGGGTAAATTGTTGGCCGGAATTAAGGTGATTGCCGGTGCGACGATTCTGGGCAACGGTCAGGTTGCTTTGATTTTGGACATTGGGTCCTTATTGCAGTCTTGAGGAGGCGAAGGCCATGAATGAAGCATTATTTTCCGGTGAGGAAATGCAATTAGTTGTTTTTAAGCTAGGGGCCGAAAACTATGCCGTTAGCATACTGCAGGTACAGGAAATCAAACGTATTACCGATATTACTCGTGTGCCGCAAACGCCGGACTATATCAAAGGGGTTATGAACTTGCGGGGCAGTGTGATGCCTGTAGTCGATCTGACAAAACGTCTCAATTTGCCCAAACAGGAATATACAGATGATACGCGCATTATTATCGTTAAACTGGATGATATCGTAGTGGGTATGATCGTGGACGCTGTCTTGGAAGTAACTGCGTTGGTGAAGGAACAAATTGAGCGGCCAGATGGTATGATGGGCGGCGTAGATGCGCAATTCCTGGATGGAGTTGGCAAGGAAGAGGATCGGTTGCTGATTTTGTTAAATTTGGAAAATACTTTGGGCTTGGGCACGGAAATAAAAGTCGGTTAGGAAAGTTCTAAAGTCTAAACGATGAGGTGAATGTCTTGACAGATGATATCTTAAACCTATCAGGCATGCAATTGGATGCTTTGCGTGAAATTGGCAATGTTGGTGCAGGCAATTCTGCGACTGCCTTATCACAGATTATTCAACGCAAAATTGATATGTCTGTACCTCAGGTTTCAATTTTGCCCTTGGCGGATGTGCCGGATGTAGTTGGCGGGCCGGATGTCATGGTGGCAGGGGTTTACCTTCGCGTTTTTGGTCCGGCGCCAGGGAGTATTCTGTTTTTATTGCCAAGGGAGAGCGCCTTTGCCTTGGTCGACATGCTAATGGGCCGGGAATATGGACATACGGAAACCTTGTCGGCGATGGATGAGTCCGCCTTGATGGAAATAGGCAATATTTTAGCGGGGGCGTATCTGAACGCATTGTCTTTCTTTACCAATTTAACTCTCTTGCCTTCTATCCCAGCCTTGGCGATGGATATGGCAGGTGCGATCTTAAGTGTGATTTTAATTCAATTAGGCCAAATGGGCGACCATGCTCTTGTAATCGAAACAGAATTCAGCAGCGAAGTGGAAGGTGTAAAAGGGCACTTTTTCCTGATTCCCGATCCAGGCTCTCTAAGCATCATTCTTTCAGCGATAGGGGTGAAAGAATAATGGGAGAGCTGATAAAAGTAGGTATGGCGGATTACAAGGTCGGTAAGGCGCCGGCAAGCTTGGTGACCTACGGTTTGGGCTCCTGCATTGGTATTGCTTTTTTTGATGCGGCCACGAAAATTGGAGGCTTGGCTCATATCATGCTGCCGGATAGTAAGCAGGCAAGAGCTTCGGACAACCCGGCTAAATTTGCCGATACGGCGTTGCCGTTGATGTTGGATGACATGTTGAAATTGGGCGCTCAAAAAGGCCGCATTACGGCAAAAATTGCTGGCGGAGCCCAAATGTTTGCTTTTGCTAATGCTACGGATATTATGAGGGTGGGCGAACGAAATGCTGATGCCGTCAAAGCTAAATTGAAGCAAATGGATGTCCGATTGCTCGCAGAAGATACAGGCGGCAACTATGGGCGAACGGTGGAACTGAATTTGGAAAATGGTATTTATTACATTAAAACCATTGATAAGGGGCAAAAGGAATTGTAGCCAGGAGGCCGGAGAGAATGCCAAGGATCTGGATTATTATTATATTGACTGTGCTAGGGGCGTTGGTATCCGGTTTTAGCAGCTTGTGGCAGCACGTTCGTCTGGAAGCGCTTTTTTCTCGTTCTATCATTGGGGCTGTAGTTGGCGGAGCGGTGGCAATTGTGTACTGTATGCTCGTGCAACGCTGGTTTTTGCTTCAAGAAGAGAAAGTGAAAAACGCTTTGCCTTTGAAGCCGCAATCAACCCAATTATCCCAGGAAGAGCTAGGACAGGAAGAAGCGCAGGAAAATTTTCAGCCTCTCGGAGTGGAAGAATGGCAGAATTTACCTAAATAGCAATAGGCCATTAGTGCAGAGGAGCAGCCAACCGAAGGAAAGTTGAAGCGGAATGAGGTAAGGGAGGGGGCCTGCGAAATGCCGACAGAGCAAAAGAGTCAGGCGCAATGGGATACTCTATGGCAGCAATATAAAGCAAGCGGACAAGCGGTATTGCGTGACCAACTCATTGAACATTACCTGCCTCTGGTGCGTTTGGTTGCGGGGCGCTTAGCTATTAGCCTTCCTACGTACGTTGATAGAGACGATTTGATTAGTAATGGCTTTTTTGGTTTGTTGGATGCAATCGAACGTTTTGATATGCAGCGGGGCATTAAATTTGAAACCTATGCTTCTTTGCGGATTCGCGGCGCTATACTTGATGCGTTGCGGGCGCAGGATTGGGCGCCGGCAACATTGCGGCACAAGGCAAGACAGTATGAGCTTGCGGTGCAGCAAGTGGAACATCGTTTAGGGCGAAATGCCAGCGAAGAAGAGGTGGCGCAGGAACTTGGCATTTCAGCTGCACAATTGCAGACTTTGTTGCAGCAATTGAGTGTCAGTACGCTGTTGCCTCTTGAAGAAGCGTTGCAGCAGGAAAAGCAAGGAAAAGAAAATAATTTATCCGCGCGGATTGAGATCGAAGAAGTGCAGCAAATGCTGGCCGAAGCGATTGAAAAATTGCCGGAAAAAGAAAAAATTGTCGTTAGCTTATATTATTATGATCGTTTGACGCTGAAGGAAATCAGCTTGATTTTAAAACTATCTGAAGCTCGTATTTCACAAATTCACACGAAAGCAATTTTTCGCTTGCGAGGGGTATTGCAGTCATTAAGGGAAAGCTTGCTCTAAGGGTGGAACGGAGGGGCGGACATGGAAGATTCGACAACAAAACCGCAGGAAGTGGGTTTCCGTTTGGAACATCACCCGGATGGCGCTTATTTGACAGTGGATGCAGCTTGTAGGGCGGAATTGCAAGGTGTGCTGCAGACGGTTGCCAGCGAGGCGAGCGAATACGATCCAGAGGAAATCCAAAAATGTCTGTCGGAAAAGACCGGAAAGGCTGTGCGGATTGGCCTGTCATTGCCTTTGCCGGAAATCAAATGGATGGTCTCTAAAGATCGTATGGAAGTTGTGCTGGAAATTGAGTCCGGTGAGAAGTTTCGCAAGGCAAACCCGCAGGACGTAATCGCCAAGTTAAATGCCGCGGGAATTGTCAGCGGCATTGATGAAAGCGCGGTTGCCAAGGTATGCAAGCATCCTGGGGCCTCGGTTGTTTGTGCTACTGGTAGAAAAGCGGTGGATGGAAAAAACGCGATAATTAATATTCTAGTTAATACCGATGATTCAGGACGTCCTGCGGAACTAGAGGATGGCCGTGTTGATTTTAAAAACTTGAATTTGTTTACCGTGGTAGAAAGTGGACAGGCTTTGGCGGAAAAAGTGCCTGCTACGCCTGGCGAAGAGGGGCAAGACGTCTTAGGAAATCCTGTATTTCCTAGGCCGGGAAAGGACATTCCTCTGCCGATTGGAAAGAATGTTGAAATTCGAGATGAACTGATTGTTGTCTCATCTGTTTCCGGTCAATTTAATTACGCCAATCGGAAGATTAGTGTTTTACCCATTATTGAAATCAAAGGCGATGTGGATTTATCGACGGGTAATGTGAATTTTGTTGGCGGCGTGATTGTGCGCGGCTCGGTTACCGAGGGCTTTAGTGTCAAGGCAGGAGAAAATGTCGAGGTGCATGGTTCTGTATGCGGCGGTGTTGTGGAAGGGCAGAACGTATTTATTAAAATGGGTGTGCAGGGCATGCACAAAGGGCGCATTTTGGCGGAAAAGAATGTAGTGGCTAAGTTCATAGAAAACGCGCAGGTGGTGGCTGGCGAAGAAGTTATTGTCAGTGAAGCCATTTTGCACTCTAAGGTTAGCGCCGGTAAACGCATTATTGTTGACGGCAAGCGCGGCATGGTTATTGGCGGGACGATCACGGCAGGTGAGGAAATTCGTTCTAAAAGCCTGGGAACGCACATGGCGACCAATACAGAAGTAGAAGTAGGCGTAAATCCCATGTTACGGGAAGAGCATCAAGCGTTAAAACGTGATTTGCGCAAACAGGAACTGAGCTTGGATCAGACGCAAAAAGCCTTAGCCCTGCTTCGTTCGAGAGACTTGAATTCGTTGCCGCCGGAAAAAAGAGATATTATGCTGAAGATGACGAAAGCCCAGTTTCAATTGGCCGGCCAAGTGGAAAGCATGCGTGCACGTATGGTGGAAATTGAACTTTCGTTGGAAGAAATGCGCAATGGCAGGGTGCGTGTCATGGACACGGTTTATCCAGGGGTGAAGATTGTCTTAGGTAATCTGGTTAAATTCATTCGTGAGCCGGAAAAATTTGTTTCGTATTATGCGGAAGACGGCGATATTCATAAAGGTTCGTACAAGTAAAGGAAGGGAAGTAAGATGCTGATCAGACCGATGGACTTGCAGGTGATGCTGCCTCGGGCTGGCGAAGCGGGAAAAATGCAGCAGGCCCAGGAGCAGCAAAATCTGCAGCAACCGCAACTAGCTGGCCAAGAGTGGAAAGAACTGACTAAAATCCGCCAAGGCCAAGTGCAGCATAGCGAAGAAACCGAGCACTCCCGCATTAAAGATGAACAACGTGAACGTTCCGGACAGCACAAAGAGCAAGACGAAAAGAAGACTAAGGATAAGAAGGACGCGGAGGAAGAAGCGCCGCCGGATCCGGTGCGCGGGCATAAGATTGATATTCGAACATGAGGATGTAGTGTGATGACAAACTGGCCTTGGATCGCGTTGACTCTTCTTTGTGTCATCGGGATCCTTTTTTATATTCGCAAAGACCATTTGCGAAAAGTTCAAGATTTGCAGCTGCAGCAGCAAGGGCAAGAAATGGAAAGGCGCTTGAAGGAAACAGCGGAACAGATTTTGTTGCGCATGGAGCAGGAAGCGATACGCTTGGAAGCATTGTTGGCGCGGTGCGAAGAGCAGACGCAACGGATGGAACCATTGCAAAAATCAACTAGGGAAAGGTCCGATTTGCCAACAATAAAACCAAGCAAAACGGAAATAGCGGAAGAGCAGCCTCCTAATTTTGCGATGGCCTTGCTGCAAGAAGAGTTGAATCTGCAGCCGCCGTCAGAAGCGCAAGCAGATGGGCCCGTACAGAATGTACGTTCAAAAACGGCGTCTGGCAGGGAACGCTATGAAAAAGTGTATGAGTTGGCCGCTTCCGGCTTGACCATGGGAGAAATTGCGCAGCAGACTGGACTGGGCGTAGCAGAAGTGAACTTGCTTTTGAGCTTGCGAAAATAGCTAAAAAAGCTTGTTTGTCTGCTGGATTCATGGTATAATTTCTCGTGTTGTATAAAAACCACACACCTCCAATTTCGTGGCTGTGCCGAACTGAAAAGGGCGGTGAAAACGAAAAATGCGGAGCGTGGAGGAAATTAACAGGAGGTAATTTATTATGGCAGTAATTTCAATGAAACAGCTTCTCGAAGCAGGGGTGCACTTTGGTCACCAGACCCGGAGATGGAACCCTAAAATGGCTCCTTATATTTTTACGGAGCGCAATGGCATCTATATCATCGACTTGCAGAAAACCGTTAAAAAAGTAGACGAGGCGTATAACTTTGTACGTGATTTGGCTGCTGACGGCGGCACCTTGCTGTTTGTTGGTACGAAAAAGCAGGCCCAAGACGCTGTGCGTGAAGAAGCGGCTCGCTGCAATATGTTCTTTGTCAACGAGCGTTGGCTGGGCGGTATGATGACCAATTTTAAAACCATCCAAGCGCGGATTAACCGTCTGCGTAAGCTGGAAGAAATGGAAACAAACGGCGTATTCGAAGTACTGCCGAAGAAAGAAGTTCTGCAGTTGCGTCACGAAATGGATCGCTTGCAGAAATTCCTGGGCGGCATCAAGAACATGCGCAAACTTCCGTCTGCCTTGTTCATTATTGATCCTCGCAAAGAGCGTATCGCAGTTGCGGAAGCTCGCAATCTCGGAATTCCGATCGTAGCGATTGTCGACACAAACTGCGATCCTGATGAAATTGATCATGTAATTCCTGGCAACGATGACGCGATTCGTGCGGTTAAACTGCTGACGGCTAAGATGGCGGATGCTATTTTGGAAGGTCGCCAAGGTGAACAGCATGATGAAGAAAATGCGGAAGTTGCTGTAGACGAAGCCGCTGAATAATGTCTAGTAAAGGTAAGGGGCTACCCCTTACCTTTCTCAATAAAAGATGCGAATATTGACAGGAGGATGTTCTGATGATAACTGCTGCAATGGTAAAAGAGCTTCGGGAACGTACCGGAGCGGGTATGATGGACTGTAAAAAAGCTCTTGGTGAAGTTGACGGTGACATGGATAAAGCAGTTGACTTTTTGCGGGAAAAAGGGTTGGCAGCTGCTGCGAAAAAAGCAGGCCGCATAGCAGCGGAAGGTTTAGTTGAAGCTTATATTCATGGCGCCGGACGTATTGGCGTTATGGTAGAAGTAAACTGTGAAACCGACTTTGTAGCTAAAACCGATGACTTCCATGGCTTAGCCAAGGATATTGCCATGCAAATTGCTGCTGCGAATCCGATGTATGTTCGTCGTGAAGAAGTTCCAGAAGAAATCTTGGAGCATGAAAAAGAAATTCTTCGCGCACAGGCGTTAAACGAAGGCAAGCCGGCAGCGATTGTTGAAAAAATGATTACTGGCCGTATTGAAAAATATTATAAAGAAGTTTGCTTGATGGAGCAGGTTTTCATTAAAAATCCAGATGTGACCATTACGCAACTTATTAATGAAAAAATTGCCAAGATTGGTGAAAACATCAGCATTCGCCGCTTTACTCGCTATCAGTTGGGCGATGGCATTGAGAAAAAGGAAAATGATTTTGCAGCAGAAGTTATGGCTGCAGTACAAGGATAACATCCTCGGCTTGAAGGTGGAAAATAAGAGAACACTTTTTGGTGTTCTCTTATTTTTCGCCTGTAAACAGAAATTAGGCGCAGGATTTTACTGAGGTCTTGTAGAATGAAAAGACAGACAATGCATATGGAGGGGTAATTTTGACTACTGCGAAATACAAAAGAGTGGTCCTGAAGCTGAGTGGAGAAGCTCTGGCAGGTGGAAAAGGCTATGGAATTGATCCAGATGTAGCGGAAGGCATTGCTCGTGAAATCAAGGAAGTGCGGGCGGCCGGAGTGGAAGTAGCTATTGTAGTAGGCGGAGGCAATATTTGGCGAGGTTTGCGCGGTAGTGCGCAGGGAATGGATCGGGCGACTGCCGACTATATGGGGATGTTGGCTACCGTCATTAATTCCTTGGCCTTGCAAGATGCGCTGGAAAGCGAAGGCGTTGATACGCGTGTGCAAACGGCCATTGAAATGCGTCAAGTAGCAGAGCCGTATATCCGCCGACGGGCGGTGCGCCATTTGGAAAAAGGCCGGGTAGTTATCTTTGCCGCTGGAACTGGAAATCCGTACTTTTCTACGGATACAACTGCTGCCCTGCGGGCGGCGGAAGTGGAAGCAGACGCTATTTTGATGGCGAAGAACAATGCAGATGGCGTATATGACTCCGACCCTCGCAGCAATCCGGATGCAAAGAAATTTAAAGAGTTGGAATACCTGGAAATTCTTAAACGCCGCTTGTCGGTTATGGACTCCACAGCGACAAGCTTGTGCATGGACAACGAAATACCTATTATTGTTTTTAGCATGGATAAACCTGGCAATATTTTAAAGGCAGCTCTTGGTCATGATATAGGTACTGTTGTGGGAGGGAAGAATTGTGAGTGTTAAAGATATTCATACAGCCCATGAAGAGAAAATGAAAAAAAGCATCGAGGCATTGCGGCGAGAGCTGGCTTCGTTGCGAGCAGGGCGTGCTACGCCTGCTTTACTGGATAAAGTCATGGTTGATTACTATGGAACGCCTACGGCTATTAACCAGGTGGCGAATATTAGCGTGCCGGAGCCGCGGATGATTGTGATTCAGCCTTGGGAGAAAACCCTTGTCGGCGCTATTGAAAAAGCGATTTTAAAGTCGGACCTGGGATTAAACCCCAATAGTGACGGCAGCGCAATTCGTCTTGTTTTACCGCAGTTGACCCAGGAGCGTCGTGCGGAATTGGTAAAACAAGTGCATAAGAAAGCGGAAGAAACCCGCGTAGGTATTCGCAATTTGCGCCGTGATACTAATGACGCGATGAAAAAATTAGAAAAAGATAAAACCATTTCTGAAGACGAACTAAAAAAAGCACAAGAGGATACACAAAAACTGACAGACAAGTATATTAAAGAAGTGGACCAGGTTATGGCGTCCAAGGAAAAAGAAATTCTGGAGCTGTAGATTGGCTGCTTGGAATGTGATGAACATCCGCACTGTTGTCGGGAAACTGGTTTCCAGGCTGCTATGGAAAAATTGACACAGGACCCCCTCTGTCTGAGGGGGTCTTCCTTTGAATTTTTGAATCCAGGCTGATGGAGGAGTTCCACATGTGGAAGAAATGGCTGACTGGCTCAGAAAAATCAAAAACAGGCGTATCGTGCCAAGAAAAAGTACCGCGTCACGTAGCCATCATTATGGATGGCAATGGACGTTGGGCTAAGGAACGGGGCTTATTACGCACTTTTGGGCATCGAGCAGGCGCGGAAACGTTGCAAAAAATTATTCAAACCGCATCCGATATCGGCATTGAAGTTCTCACTGTGTATGCTTTTTCGACGGAAAATTGGAAGCGCCCTGAAGAAGAAGTGGGGCTGTTGATGCGTCTCATTGCCGAATACCTGGATAGTAAGTTGGCTGCTATGCATGCTAACCAAGTGCAGCTTCGCCATCTTGGTGATTTAGCGGGTTTGCCGTCGGCGCTGCAACTGAAGCTGACTAAAGCTATGGAACAAACTAGGAATAATACAGGCTTGGTTGTCAATTTGGCGATTAATTACGGGGGCCGAGCGGAGATTCTAGAGGCGGTAAAGGCGTTGGCCCGCGCGGTAGAAAATGGCGAAGTGCGCGCCGCTGAAATCGATGAGGACGTCTTTGCGGCGGCTCTATACACTCAAGGACTTCCGGATCCGGACCTTTTGATCCGGACCAGTGGCGATGTTCGTCTAAGTAATTTTTTGCTTTGGCAGACTGCCTATACGGAATTGTATTTTTGCGATGTAAACTGGCCTGATTTTACGCCGGAGCATTTAATGGAGGCTATTGCTTTCTTTCAAAAGCGAGAGCGGCGTTTTGGAGGGCTTAAGAAGTAAGAAATGGGTGGTCAATGGTGTTAGGAAAACGGATACTGACGGCAGTCTGCGGGTTGCCGCTGGTACTTTGGCTTGTGTATGCAGGCGGTTGGTATTTTGGGTTGGCAATTTCCCTGACTGCCCTGGTATCTTGGCTTGAATACTGCCGCATGCTGCGACAGATTGAACTGCATCCATGGCAAAGCTTGGGGATTTTATACAGCTTCCTGTTGCCCCTATGTGTCTGGCTGGGAAACTCGCAGGAAATGGTGTTCTTTTTGGTAGTGCTGTTCTTGGTGAATGGAGCGCGTTTAGTGGTGCAAGCGGCGAGTTTTTCGCCTGCAGACGCCTTTGCGACAGTGTTCGGCGTCATGTATGTACCGTTGCTGCTTGCCTTTTTCGTAGCACTGCGTATGTATTTGCCTGAAAATGCAGTTTTACCGGCCGCGCCTTTTCTATCTCAATGCGCAGGCTATGTCTATTTGTCATTTATTGGCACCTGGGCCAGTGATACTTTTGCTTATTTTATTGGTTCCCGTTGGGGCCGACGAAAACTGTGTCCTGAGATCAGTCCCGGGAAAACAGTGGAAGGCGCTTTGGGCGGTTTAGGGGGCACCTTACTGGTTGTTGGCTGGTTGGGGAGTGCCTTTGTCGGCTTGCAATTAGAACAAGCGCTGTTATTGGGCTGCCTAATCGGCGTGGCGGCTCCGGTTGGCGATTTGGTGGAGTCTCGTTTGAAACGGTATGCCGGCGTTAAGGACTCTGGGGCGATTCTGCCGGGGCATGGCGGCATGCTGGACCGGATTGACAGCTTGCTGTTTGTAGTACCGGTCGTGTATTTTTATATTGGCGCTCGCAGTTTGTTTTTTTTAGGATAGGAGAATATACATGCGACAACGGATTGCTTTACTGGGAAGTACCGGTTCGATTGGCTGCCAAACTTTAGATGTGGCCGCAGCACATCCCGCAGAATGTGAAATCAGCGTATTGGCTGCTCACAGTCGCGATGAATTGTTGGAAGAGCAGATTCGCAAATTTCGGCCGGCGTATGCGGTGCTAAGCGATGAAAATGCTGCATTGCGTTTAAAAGCCCGCTACGAGGGGCCTACGACCATTTTAAGCGGTGACAAAGCGATAGAAGAACTGGCAGCATCAAACGAAATTGATACGGTGGTAACGGCTCTTGTCGGCTTTGCAGGGTTAAAGCCAACCTTAGCCGCCATTAAAGCTGGCAAAAAAATTGCCCTGGCCAATAAGGAAACGTTGGTAGCGGCTGGGGAATTGGTTACGGCTGAAGCGAAAAAGTACGGTGTGGACATTCTGCCTGTCGATAGCGAGCACAGCGCCTTGTTTCAGTGCCTGCATGGCGAGTCGCCGAAAGAGGTGCACAAGCTCCTCATTACTGCCTCAGGAGGCCCTTTCCGCGGAAGGAGCAGGGAGCAGTTGGCAAAAGTAACCTTGCAGGAGTGTTTGCAGCATCCGAATTGGTCTATGGGCCGCAAAATTACCGTGGATTCGGCGACTCTAGCCAATAAAGGGCTGGAAGTGATTGAGGCGCGTTGGCTTTTTGATGTGTCTTACGATCAGATTGAAGTGGTGGTGCATCCACAGAGTATTGTGCATTCCATGGTAGAATTCAGCGACTCCTCAGTGTTGGCTCAAATTGGTTATCCTGATATGCGTCTGCCGATACAGTATGCTTTGTTTTATCCACGGCGTCTGGAAGCTTCGTGGCAGCGTTTAGATTGGAAGACCATCCGCACGCTGACCTTTGAACCGCCTGATGTACAAGCGTTTCCGCTTTTGGCGACTGCCTTTGAAGTCGGCAGAGCCGGGGGAACGTACCCTTGCGTGTTTAATGCCGCCAACGAAGTGGCGGTAGAGGCTTTTTTGCAGGGGAAAATTTCCTTTTTGCAGATTACGGAAATTGTTCAAAAAGTGCTGTCTCAATATAAAGGAGGCAGTGCGGCGGAATTGGCAAGCATTTTAGCGGCAAACGACTGGGCGCGTCAAGCTGCAGCAGTTTGCTGCAGTCAGGCGAATTAAGGAGGGAAACGGATTGGGAGGACATGGAAGTTCGCTATTGGCAACCATTCTGTTGTTTGGTTTGCTGATTTTGGTTCATGAATGGGGACATTTTATTACGGCGAAACTAACCGGTATGTGGGTTAAAGAATTTGCTATTGGTTTTGGCCCCAAGCTAATCAGTTGGCGGATGGGAGAAACACGCTATTCCTGGCGGGTCATTCCTTTAGGCGGGTTTAACAATATCGCCGGCATGCACCCAGATGAAGAAATCGATGAACTGGGCGATATGAGTGAAGAGGAGTACCGCAAGCGGGCTTTTTATGCTAAGTCGGTTTGGGCGCGAATGCTGGTCATTGCGGCTGGTTCGGTTATGAATTTGCTGCTGCCGGTCATTTTGTTCACGTTGGTTTTTGTCTTTTCCGGTATTGATCGTCCGGTGGAAGCGCCGATTGTCGGCCAAGCTATGGCAGGGCATCCAGCTGCGCAGGCAGGCCTGGAAAAAAATGATCGGATTGTCCGGATTCAAGGTCAGGATATTGCTTCCTGGAAGCAGATGGTGGAGACGCTGCAGCAGGTCGGCGCCGTTACTGAGGGCAAGGGGCTTGCCGTCGAGTATGAGCGGACCTTGCCTTCAGGGGCTGTGGAACATCGAACTACACAAGTTTACCCGGAAAAAGACGGCGCCAATGGACGTGTGCTTATTGGCGTGGCGGCTAAACTAGAAAACTATCAACCAGGTATTGTCGAGTCGTGCGGACTAGCGGTGCAACAGACGGTGGCTGTTGCGGCGATGATGGTCAAAGGCTTGGCCAAAATGATTACCGGTCAAGCTGCCGCTGATGTGGCGGGACCGATCGGCGTGGCTCAGATGGCCTGGGAAGTGGCTCAAAACGGTCTGATGAAGCTGCTTGGCTTTGGCGCTTTGCTAAGTATTAATTTGGGGATCATCAATTTACTGCCCATCCCGGTATTGGATGGCGGTCATATAGTGGCATTGCTCATTGAAGCGGTCCGGGGGCGGCCGATCAGCAAAGAACGTTTGCAAATGGTGCAGATGGCAGGTTTGTTACTGCTCTTGCTGATTATGGTGTTTGCAACCTTTAAGGATGTGCTGAGGTTGAATTTGTTTTAGAGACTCAGTGGTCAAACGGTAGAGTAAAGAGGAGGCGAATAGGGAGATGGCTGAAATGCAGACGTTGACCTATGAACGACGAGATACCCGGCGTTTGATGATTGGCACGGTCCCGGTAGGCGCAGGAGCGCCAATCACGGTGCAGTCCATGACCAATACTAAAACGCAGGCAGTGACGGAAACGGTAGAACAAATTAGCCGTTTGACGGCAGTTGGCTGCGATTTGGTGCGGCTGGCTGTGCCTGATGGGGAGGCTGCTAAAGCCTTGGCGCAGATTAAGCGCCAAGTGCAGGTTCCGCTGATCGCCGATATTCACTTTGATTATCGCTTGGCATTGGCGGCTTTGGACAGCGGCGTGGATGCGCTGCGGATCAACCCCGGCAATATTGGCGAAGCCAAGTATGTACGCATGGTGGTGGACGCTGCCAAGGAACGGCAAGTGCCGATCCGTATTGGCGTGAACGCAGGATCTTTGGATAAGCGTATTTTGGCTAAGCATGGCGGCCAAGTTACCGCCGCAGGCATGGTGGAAAGTGCGCTGGAGCACATTCGCTTGTTGGAAGAGCTGGACTTTTACGATATAAAGATATCCTTAAAAGCCCATGATGTACCGCTTACCTTGGCGGCTTACCGTTTAATGAGCCAGACCGTTAACTACCCCTTGCACCTAGGGGTTACAGAGGCGGGAACCATCCGCTCCGGTGTAATTAAGTCCGCCGTGGGCATTGGCGCTCTGCTGGCCGAGGGGATTGGCGATACCTTCCGAATTTCCTTGACCGGCGATCCGGTGCGCGAAGTGGAAGTTGGCAATGAGATTTTGAAATCCCTTGGCATGAAAGAATATGGACCTACGCTCATTTCCTGTCCGACTTGCGGACGCTGCAATATTGACTTGGAACAATTGGCGCAAACCGTCGAAGAGCATTTAAAACAAGTAAAAAAGCCGCTAAAAGTGGCAGTTATGGGTTGCGCCGTCAATGGGCCGGGTGAAGCCCGCGAAGCGGATATCGGCCTTGCCGGCGGCAAAGGGGAAGGTCTTATTTTCCGCAAAGGCGTGATCGTGCGCAAAGTCGCGGAAGCAGAATTAATGAAAGCATTTTTAGAAGAATTGGAACAATTGCTGAAGGAGGAACCCTGATTATGCGTGCATCCAAATTATTTGCCCCGACGTTGCGAGAAGTTCCAGCGGAGGCTGAAGTTGTCAGTCATCAGCTGATGCTGCGCGCCGGTATGCTGCGGAAAGCGGCTGGCGGTATTTATAACTATTTGCCTCTTACTTGGCGAGTTTTAAAGAAGATAGAGGCCATTGTTCGAGAAGAAATGGATGAGGCCGGCGGCCAGGAATTGTTGATGCCGATCATCCAACCGGCGGAGCTGTGGCAGGAAACTGGCCGTTGGGATGTGTACGGAGACGAAATGTTTCGCCTCCAGGATCGACATGGCCGTAATTTTTGCCTGGGGCCTACGCACGAGGAAATGATTACAACGCTGGTGCGTTCGGAAGTGCGCTCCTATCGTCAGCTTCCGTTGATGCTCTACCAGATCCAAAACAAATATCGTGATGAAATTCGGCCTCGTTTTGGCTTGATGCGGGGACGCGAATTCATTATGAAAGACCTGTATTCCTTTGATCGCGACGAAGCTGGCTTAGAGGTAAGCTACCGCAAAATGTATGATGCGTATACGCGCATTTTTAATCGCTGCGGCTTAAAGTTCAGGGCGGTAGAAGCGGACGGCGGCGCTATTGGCGGTACCGGAACGCATGAGTTCATGGTCATCGCTGAATCCGGCGAAGCGGCGATTGTCTTCTGCCCTGATTGCGAATACGCAGCCAATGTGGAAAAGGCGGAAGGTCAGGTACTGCCTAGTAATACGGAACCCTCTTCGCAAGATCTGACTCCGGTGGCTACGCCTGGCAAGCGCTCTATTGAAGAGGTGACAGCCTTTTTAAAAGTCCCTGCAGAGCAGACCATCAAATCCATTGCCTTTCGCACGGAACATGGGCTGGTGGTTGCCTTGGCGCGCGGTGATCATGAAATTAACGACGTGAAGGTGCAAAACTTGGTGGGCGCCATTCAAATCGAACTGGCGGATGAAGCGGATATTCAGCGGGAACTGGGCAGTGTCGCTGGATTTTTGGGTCCTGTGGGACTGGCCGGAAAATGTACAATTGTTGCCGATAGCAGTGTTATGAATTTGCATGATGCTGTGTGCGGCGCTAATAAGCCTGATGAACATTTGCTCCATGTAGAGCCTTCGCGGGATTTCAAGCCGGATCAAATTGCGGATCTGCGCATGGTAAAAGCCGGCGAGCCTTGTCCGCGTTGCGGCAGTGCGTTGGCGACCGCCAGAGGCATTGAAGTGGGTCAGGTATTTAAATTGTTTACTAAATATAGTGAAGCGCTAAAGGCGACTTTCCTGGATGAAAACGGCAAAGAAAAACCCATGGTCATGGGTTGCTACGGCATTGGCGTCAGCCGGACCATGGCGGCTGCTATTGAGCAGCACAATGACGCTGACGGTATCATTTGGCCGGCGGCGATTGCGCCGTTTCAGGTAGCGGTTGTGCCGATCAATACCAAAGATGAAGCGCAACTGCAGCTGGCGGAGCGCATTTACGGCGAGTTGAAAGCGGCTGGGGTTGATGTGCTTCTTGATGATCGCAATGAACGGCCAGGCGTTAAATTTAAAGACGCGGATCTGATTGGCTATCCGGTACGTATTGCTCTTGGGCCGAAGGCGTTAGCCGAAGGTATGGTGGAAATCAAATGCCGTCGCGATGGTCAGGTTTTGCTGGTGCCGCAAACGGAATATTTACAAAAAGTACAGGAATTGCTCGCTGGCCTGTAAGGGGAAAAGTCAATTAACAACCGGGAACTGTTTTGGTGACAGTTTCCGGTTATTTTTGTTAAAAAGCAGAAAATATATTTTCAGAATACTGCCTGTATTACACTGGATATGGATAGGAGCCGGAAAAAGTAGTAACAAATACAGCGGATAGTGCGATAAACGACGAATTTTACTTGTCTTTTTCAAGGTGACAATGGTATAATGTCTACCATATAAAGATATTTATATTTTAAAAATGATATGGAGGGGTTTGCTTTGGCAGAGCAAAAATCTGTTTTTTATTTGGTCCGTGAAGAAATTTTACCAGAGGCAATTAAGAAAACCATTAAGGTAAAGGATATGCTGAAACGCGGCGAAGCGCGGACGATCAATGAAGCGGTGGAAAAAATGGAGTTAAGCCGCAGCGCATATTACAAGTATAAAGATTATGTTTTTCCTTTTTATGAAGCCAGCCAGGAGAAAATCATTACTTTGTCGCTGCTTTTGGATCACAAATCAGGCGTACTGTCCCGTGTGCTCAATACCATAGCAGGAGAGCGTGGCAGCGTGTTGACGATCAACCAGGGCATCCCGCTGCAGGGAGTAGCTAATGCCAGCATTTCCATTGAAACTGCGGATTTGAAGATTGATCTGGAGGCGTTGATGGATAAATTGCGCATGGTAGATGGCGTAAAACGCATCGAAATTTTAGGACAGGTTTGAGAAGCTAAGAGATAAAGACGCTAAGGAAAAAAGCGGCCGGGCAGGACCGAGGGAGGAAATGTGAGATGAAAGATTGTATTCAAGTCGGCATGCTTGGTCTAGGAACGGTTGGAACCGGCGTAGCCAAAGTGCTTTGTCAAAATGGCGCTAGTATTGCGCATAAGGTGGGTAAACCCATTGTTTTAAAAACCGTGCTGGTGCGTGATGTGCATAAAGAGCGCTCCTTGCCGCAGCCAGTTCAAGTTACAGATAAAGTGGAAGACATTTTAAACGATCCCGAGATTGATATTGTCATTGAAGTCATGGGCGGCGAAGAGCCGGCTAAAGACTATATGCTACGCGCTATGAAGGCCGGAAAGCATGTTGTGACGGCCAATAAGGACGTAGTGGCTCAACATGGTAAAGAACTCTTTGCGGCTGCCGAGGAAGCGCAGGTAGACTTTTTGTTTGAAGCCAGCGTAGGCGGCGGTATTCCGATCATTAGGCCCTTGAAGCAGTGTCTCGCAGGCAATCATATCTATGAAGTGATGGGCATTGTTAACGGAACGACCAACTATATGCTGACCAAGATGACCCAAGAAGGGCTAGATTTTGCGGATGTGCTGGCCGAGGCCCAGGCCAAGGGCTATGCGGAAGCGGACCCGACGGCAGACGTAGGCGGTCTTGATGCAGCGCGTAAGCTTGCGATTCTTGCTTCCATTGCCTTTAACGCCCGGGTTACCTTTGATGATGTCTATGTAGAAGGAATTACCAATATCTCCAGTGAAGACATTGCCTATGCTTCTGAGCTGGGATATGTTATTAAACTGCTCGCGATTGCCCGCGAAGAAGAAGGGCGCATCAGCGTGCGCGTGCATCCTACGTTTTTGCCGAGCAGTCATCCTTTAGCCAATGTGAATGACGTGTACAATGCGGTGTTTGTACGCGGAGACGCTGTTGGCGAAGCCATGTTCTACGGGCGAGGCGCAGGTGAGATGCCTACAGCCAGTGCGGTGGTAGGCGATGTGATTGATGCAGCCCGGAATCTATATCGCGGCGCTTCCGGGCGCATTTTGTGCACTTGCTTTGAAGATCGTCCCATTCAGCCTATCAGTGAGACAAAGGCGCCTTATTTTATCCGGCTGTTAGTTCAAGATCAGCCAGGGGTATTGGCGGCCATTGCCGGCGCTTTTGGCGCCCAGCAGGTTAGCTTGAATTCGGTTATTCAGAAGCGTAAAATTAACGGTTGCGCAGAATTGGCGGTTATAACGTATGAAGTGCCAGATTCTTGCGTGCAACTGGCGCTTAGCACGATGCGCGGCATGTCGGTGGTAAGCGAAGTGCGCAGCGTAATTCGCGTAGCTATGGATTAAACGAAGTAAGGCGGGGCTGCCGAATCGGCAGCCCCGTTGGATTTTAACGGTGGAGCAAGGAGGCAGTATCCATGCAAAAATACATACGTGTGTTGGTTCCGGCGACGACGGCCAACTGCGGACCTGGCTTTGATTGTCTGGGTATGGCGTGTACTTTGTACAATGAGGTGACCGTGAAGGCGCATTATGGCCAAAGCGGCCTGGTTATGTGCGTGCAAGGTGAAGGGGAAGCTTTTATCTCCAAAGGTAAAGATAATTTGTTTTATAAAGCGCTACAGTGCGTATTTTCTATGGCAGGAGAGCCCATTCCCGCTCTGGAAATCGTGATGACCAATCGCATTCCTTTGTCTCGCGGCCTTGGCAGCAGCGCTGCGGCTATAGCCAGCGGTTTGGCAGCGGCGAATGCTTTACTGCAGAATTCTGTGCTTAATGATCAGCAGTTGCTGGCCTTGGCTACGGAAATGGAAGGCCATCCTGATAATGTCGCTCCGGCGTTATTTGGCGGCGTTACCGTTAGCATCATGGATGGGAAAAATCCGTATACGCAGCAGTTGCCAATTGAAATTCCGATACGCATGGTTGTGGCTATTCCTGACTTCCATTTGGCGACAAAAAAAGCAAGAGAAGTGCTCCCGCAAACGGTTCCATTGCAAGATGCCGTGTATAATGTTTCCCGTGCCGCCTGGCTGGTAGCCAAGTTGGTAGCCGGCGATGCTGAGTCATTGGGACTTGGCTTTGGCGATCGTCTGCATCAGCCCTACCGGCAGCCCTTGATTCCGGGTATGGAGGGCGTCTTGGCTGCAGCACGCCGTGAAGGCGCCTTAGGAGCTGTTTTGAGCGGCGCTGGTCCTTGCTTAATGGCATTTGCTACGGAGAAGGAAGAAGCTATCGGCGAAGCCATGGTAGAAGCCTTTGCTAAGGCGAATATTACCTCGC
>NZ_JAQUZF010000038.1:0-21400 GCF_028691475.1 Anaeromusa sp. | reverse complement strand
TACAGGGAGTAGAGGGAGGGTACGACTGAGGGTACGATTCGCACAGAGCAACAGAAGAAAAGTCATAGAAAAGTTATAGAAAATGAGCAAAAATAACAAAAGCGCCGGGCCTGGTATTTTTACCAGCACCTCGGCGCTTAATTTAATTTTTGGTTCACGAGCGGTTCAAGAGGACGGTTCTCACGAGTCAGCCCGAGGCAAATTGGTTCAGGAGAACCGTCCCCCTGAACCAAAAAACCTCCTGCGTACCCTCACGAGACTCCGATTCTCCTGTTCAAAAATCCCCGTGCCCTCCCTTTACTCACTTTACTCCTGTTTAATTCATTTACTCAGACTTTTCTTTGGTTTCTTTTTTGCCGCCGCGGCTTACCCAGATATCTCCTAGTTCAAAAGGCATTTCGCCCACAGCCTGTCGCACTTCCGGCAACACTTCCCGGAAAGCTTCCGCGCCCTCTTCGCCTTCAAAACGCAGCCGTACATCCAGCGCCTTTTCGTCGTAATAGCGGAATACCACATCGACGGTCCCCATATTTTCCGTTTCCAGGCATACTCGCAACCAGGTTTCAAACTCGCCAGTATCCCGGCCTTGAGCGTCTTTCTGCTGCTGATGATACAGATGCCAATACATGGGATACGGCGTTCCTTGGGGATCAAAGAGCAAGGTGTTCGTAAACGTCAGCAGGCTGTGCTCTGTTTTGACGTCCGCCTCCCATACAGAGGGACGCTGCAAGGAGGAAGTCAATTCACGGACCACATCGGCCGACTTTCGTTGCGCCTGCGCAGGAAGCTCGTTCCATTCGCCAGCTTCCATGGTTTTTAAGAGCACCCAAAATTTCGGCAAATCCGGCAAATTGCTTTTCAACGCCGTCTGAGCCACATCCGGCGGCACCTGCGCACCGAATTGGCGCACGGCCCGCTCCAACAGCAAGGTTTGCGCCGGGTCTCCCTGCACCTTAGCCTGCCATTGTTGCAGCAGCTGCGTTAACTCGCCTTCCGCTTGCCCTTGGCGACTGGCCAATTGACTGATCAAAGCCAAGAGCCGTTGCGCCGTCTGCGCTGCGCCATCTGCGCCTCCGGCTGGCGCCTGCGCTCCGGCTTGGCGTAAAAACAAAAGAGTTTGACTTTGAGGGGCTTCTTCGGACAACTGGGTAAACAAGTTCCCCATGTTGCGCAGTTGTTCTGCCGATCCATCCTGGGCTAAAATCTGTTGCACCAAGCGGGCCACTTCCGGAGGCAGCAGCTTAACCATGCGCCCCATGGCCGCTAAAGAGCGGTTGCTGTTCCCCTCCAGCCAATCCGCCGCCTCATTTAGCAGGTTGGCCATGCGAGCCGCCTCGCCGCTGTTGCCCAGCCGCTGCTGCAAGGAAGACAGTTCCTTCGGAACATCCGCTGTATTCGCGCTTCCTTCCCCCAACAAAACCGCCCACTGCCGCAGCACATCCGGCAGTCCTTGCTGCCGCGCCAGCGACCATACGCTCTGTTGCGCACTTGCCGGCAAAAACTGCACCAACCCAAAGAGCTCGCCCAAATCCGGCGTTTCTCCCTGCGCCCCGCCGTTCAGCCAAGCGGCAAGCTGCCGAAAGGTTTCGCCGGACGCTTTGAACTCCTGTCGATTCAAGCCCGCCGTCGCACCGCTTTCAACCGTCTTCAGCAAGGCCCACAAACGAGTACCTTCCAGCACTTGCCCTTGCACTCCAGCGCTCTGCAATTCCTCCGGCAATTGACTTTGAAATGCCTGAACCAGTTGCTGCAACACCGCTTTAGCACCTTCGCTCACAGCAGGCCTTGCAGCTCCAACAACATGGCCTCCCGTCGCCTGCACACCATTCTCTTGAAGCGAAGCTCTCACAACGGCAAGCAGCGCTTCATTGCTTTGCGCCATTTGCCTTAAAGCAGAACTTGCCGCTGCAGCCGTCATTAAAGGAGCACCTGCTTTCACCATTTGAGCTCCATTTTCGTCCAGTGTTTTAATTGTTAGCGGCTGTACTAATTGTGTCAATTCACTAACCAGGGACAGCCTGTTTTGAAACAATTGGGCCAATTGCTGTAAGCTAGCTTTACCGCCTTCAGCAGTTGAAAAAAGAAACATTTTCCTAACCGCATCCGGCAACGCTTCATTGCTCTTCCCCTGCTGCGAAAGGGCTTTCAAAGCCAATAGCAGCGCTTCATCGCTTTGCGCCAAATTCTTTGTCTGCGCCATAGTTGCTGTAGCTGATGATATTAGGGAAGATCCGCCCCCATTATTCTCCATTATTTTGACTGTCAACTGTTGCATCAGCGGTGTTATTTCCTTGTCTAGCTGCACCTGTTTTTGAAATGCCTGGACTAACTGCCGCACGATTGTCTTGAATTCCTCATTAGCAGGCATATGAACCATCATATTACTGCTTTCCAACAATTTAACTGTCAATCGCTGCAGCAAAGGCAGCATTTCCTTATCCATCGCCGCTTGTTGTTGAATATACCCAGTGAGTTGACGCACGATCTCCTTAAGCTCACCACCGGCATCAGCCCCACTCACATTCGCGGCAATAGCCTCCTGCAGCGCCGCACCAATACCTTCTTCTTGCGTCAGCGCTTTCATCACTGCCAGCAGCGCTTCGTTGCTTTGCGCCATTTGCTTTAACGCGTCCGTTGCCGCTGCAGCCGATGTAATGGGCGCTCCTATTTCCGGAGCACTTCCTGCACCTCCATTTCCCCTAAGCATTTTAGCAGTCAGTTGCTGCAACAGCTGCGTTAATTCTTTATCCAGCGGCCCCTGCCGCCCATTAATATCTTGAACCAAAGAAGCCAGCTTCGCCGCCAGATCTCCCGGCGAGGAGGGCAAGGTTTCCTTAAAAGCGCTCACCAAACGGTCTACCAGCTGCTTGATGGCTTCGCCGCCTTCTTCTTTAAGCGCCGCGCCTTCACTCAGCGCATCCGCCAAACGAGACAATAAATCCGCCGCCTGCCGGGGCGACGTCAGCATGGCGTTGATTCCTTCGGGAACAACTTTCTGCACCTGCGTATACTGTTCCAAGATGGCTTCCACCGCCTTGCGTACTTCCACCGGCAGCTCAGACACATCCTGCAATTGTTCCTGCATAACGCCTTGCAACCGCTGTAACGCCGCCTTCATTTCCCCGTCCGCCTGCATATCCACGCCGTCAGCGCCTACTTTAACACCGCTCCCCTGCAGCGCTGCGGCGGCCTTGGCAGGCAGCGCGTCCGTATTTCCTTTGACCTGAGGCAGCCAATGCTGCATCAGCCCTTGCAAATTGCGAATTTCCATGGAAATCTCTCTCTTTCCTACGACCTGCTGCAAACCATGCATACTATTTCATGAACTATATCGTACAAAAAAGGGCAAAGCCTAAACCGGCTTTGCCCTTTCTTACCATAATCACCTTATAGTTTTGAAAAATCCAAGGTAGCAAAATAATCCTCTAAGGTTTCCGCCCGACGGATCAGTTCGGTTGTACCGTCCGCCTTCAGAAGAATTTCTGCGGAACGCAGCTTGCCATTATAGTTGAAGCCCATGGCATGTCCATGCGCCCCGGCGTCGTGAATCACCACAATATCGCCGATATCTATCTGCGGCAACGCCCGGTCAATGGCGAACTTATCATTGTTTTCGCACAGTGAGCCTGTTACGTCATACACATGGTCCAACGGCTGCTGCTCCTTGCCCACCACCGTAATATGATGGTAGGAACCGTATAAGGCGGGACGCATCAGGTTGGCCATGCAAGAATCCAAGCCCACATAGTTTTTGTAGGTTTCTTTCTTATGCAGCACCTTCGACACCAAATAACCGTAAGGTCCGGCAATCATGCGGCCGCATTCCAAGGCCAGTTTCAGCGGCGCAAGACCGGCGGGCACGATAATTTCCTCGTACAGCTTGCGAATACCAGCGCCGACATATTCCAAATCCACTTGGTTGTCTTCCGGGCGATACGGAACGCCGATACCGCCGCCAAAGTTGATCATTTCAATGCGAATCCCCAGGGTCTCGTAGATTTCCTTGACCAAGGTCATCATCATCCGGGCGGTCTCAATGAAGTAGTCCGGATTCAGTTCATTGGAAATAACCATGGTGTGAATGCCAAAACGTTTAACACCTTTGTCGCGCACAATACGGTAGGCTTCAAATAACTGCTCCTTGGTCAAGCCGTATTTCGCGTCTTCCGGCTTGCCTATAATCGTATTTCCTGCACGAGCGCTGCCCGGATTGTAACGGAAAGACAGCAGTTCCGGCAGGCCGACATGCTTCTCCAAATATTCGATATGGCTGATGTCATCCAAATTGATGATCGCGCCCAGCTCGACGGCTTTTGCATATTCCTCCGCCGGCGTATCGTTAGATGAAAACATAATGTTTTCGCCGATAATACCTACTTTTTCCGCCAATATCAATTCGGCGGCAGAGCTGCAATCTGCACCCAGCCCTTCTTCTTTCAAGATCTTCAGCAAAAACGGATTCGGCGTCGCTTTGACGGCAAAATACTCTTTAAAATCAGGGGCCCAAGAAAACGCCGCCAAGAGACGCTTTACATTCGCGCGAATGGCCGCTTCGTCATACAAATGAAAAGGGGTAGGATATTTTTGCAGCATTTCGTCCAGCTGCGCCTGGGAAAATGGTAGTTTTTTCTCTGCCATTACTATATAACCTCCTGAACCTGGTCGTAACACCATGTTTTCTTATTTTTTCATATCAGTTAACTTTCATTATAACAAAAATCATCCTCAGCTGAAAGACATTTTCAACAACCGCTTAAACTAAAATGAACCGCCTAAGCGGTTCATTCCCTTACTTGTTCCAAAGTCCTTTTTTACCCTCACGCGCTTGACGCTGCGCTTGCACAAATCGCTCCTGATATTTGACATTCGGCTGGATGGTCATCACCTGGGCATACCCTTCTTGCACCAGCACCTCGTTAAACATCTTGCCGTCTTCGGTGTACACGTAGCGCAGCAACCGACCGTACTTGTCCGTATCGCCGGCATCCTTTTCTAAATACACGGTTTTGCCTGTAAGCATCTTCTTCGTATACTCGCTGGCCTCCTTGCCGTAGGCTTCCACCGGCGAATTAGGCTTCACTGTTTCCGGCGTATTAACGCCAATCAAACGCACCCGTTTGTCGTTGGCTAAGAGCAGCGTATCGCCGTCAACGACTCGCTTCACCACCGCTTTTTCATATTTAGAAGCATCAAAGCCTCCTGTTGTTGCTCCATTGCCGCCGCAAGCCGTTAAGAACAAACAAACCGGCAAAAGCAACAGCCAAATCCATCCTTTTCGCATCAAGACGCCTCCCCGAACTTACTTTCGCCTATTATAGCACAAACCATAGATTTTGCGCAAAAGGTTGCCATTTTTACGTACAGACAAGGCTATGCCTCAAACTGAAAGGAGTTGATTTTCAATGTTCATTTGCTTAGACCCCGGCCATAGCGGCCCTGCCGAGCCTGGCGCTTGTTTCCACAACCTGCACGAGGCAGACCTCACCTTGGCCATCGCCCTGCAAACCGCCAAAGAGCTGCGTCAAAGAGGCGCCTCTGTCTGTCTTACTCGTACGGAAGACATCGACGATGACGGTCTGACCTGGCGCGCAGCGCTAGCTAACGAAGCCGGCTGCGACGCCTTTCTTTCCATTCATTGCAACGCCGCCGAAGATGATACGGCCCGCGGCATTGAAAGCTACTATTATCCTGGCTCCGCGCCAGGACTCCGCATGGCCGGTTCGGTGCAAAACGAGCTAAACGGGCTCCACTACTCCCTGGACCGCGGCGTCAAAGACGCCTTTTTCACGGTACTGGCCGCTACCTCTATGCCCGCAGTCCTTGTAGAATGCGGCTTCATTACGCAATACCAGGACCGGCAGATCCTGTGCGATCCTTCTTGGCAGCACGCCATTGGTCAAGCATTAGCTCGCAGTTTGCTCAACGTCTCTTTTTGAAGAAATATTGAACAAGAGTGACGGCACGTGATGTGCCTAAGGTCGGTTGCGCCAAGGATGGCATGGCAACCGACGTCTGCTGGCATAATCGGAGGATGCGATTGAGGGTTACGGGATATTTTTTTGAACAAGAGTAAAAGGAGTAGATGGAGGGCTACGAAATACAATAAATAAACCCCAGGCAAACCAGAAATACCTTCTGGTTTACCTGGGGTTTATTTGTGTTCTTCCAGCATGCGCCTCAGCTCTGGCACGCTGAGAAAGCGCGGGTTGGCAGCGGAATTATAAACAAAGCCAGCCGGCACCGCTCTGCCGCTCTCGCCCTGGGAATTCACAGCATATACAGAGTCTGCGACCAGCGCCGCGGGAGGCCGAAGCAAGTAATACCCGGGAAATTCCAGCACCAAGTGCGCCTCGTCCTCCGACCACATGGCTTCATGCAGCTTTTCTCCCGGACGCAGGCCGATGATTTCCGGCTCTCTCCCTGGCAAAAAGGCCTCCGCCAATTGCACAATGCGGCAGGACGGAACTTTAGGAATAAAAATTTCTCCGCCTCTCATGTGACTGAATGCCTCCAGCATAGCTTCCACGCCCTCAGCCGGGGTCAGCCAAAAGCGCGTCATTTCCAGATGCGTAACAGGCAGACGTGTGCAGCCCTCCGCAAGAAGCCTACGAAACAGAGGTACTACCGAGCCCCGCGAGGCGGCCATATTGCCGTAGCGCACCACGGAAAACTGCGTCACCTGTCCTTCTATGCTCTTGTTAGCCGCCACAAACAGCTTGTCCGAAACTAACTTTGTCGCACCGTAAAAGCTAGTAGGATTTGCCGCCTTATCGGAGGAAAGGTCTATCACTTTCTTTACTTGGTTGGCGATCGTTGCGGCAATGATGTGCTGGGCGCCTAAAATATTCGTCTTTACAAATTCCGACGGATTGTATTCCGCAGTCGGCACTTGCTTAAGCGCCGCTGCATGCACCACATAATCTACTCCCTGCAACGCCTGGTGCAGGCGTCCCTCGTCCCGCACGTCGCCAATAAAGTAACGCATACAGCGTTGCGGAAAATCCCGCTGCATTTCTGATTGTTTCAGTTCGTCCCTGGAAAAGACAATCACCCGCCGAGGCTGGTAGCGGCTCAAAATCGTCCGCACCAGTTGCCTGCCAAAGGTACCCGTGCCGCCGGTAATCAACAAAGAGGCCTCGTTAAACACGCTCCCACCTCGTCTCCGCGCCGTATTTCCGCTGCAGGACCGCGCCCTTCACTGCAGCACGACATCCGGGAATTGCACCGCAATGTCCGCAAAACTATCGGCCGTCTCCAAAAAGGCCTCCACCACTACCGGATCAAATTGAGTTCCCGCCGCCGCTTTAATAATGCGCACCGCTTCCTCATGCGACGCCGGTTCTTTGTAAACACGGCGACTGACAATCGCGTCGTACACATCCGCCAACGCCATCAAACGCGCTGAAACAGGAATTCGTTCTCCCGCCAGCCCCTGCGGATAACCGTTGCCATCCCAGCGCTCATGATGATAGCAAGCCATTTCCTTGGCAAAACGCAAAAACGGCTCAGGCACTCCTAAAAACAACCCCGCTTCTTCAATACTTTTCCGCCCCGCCTGGGCATGTCGTTTAACCAAAGAAAATTCAGCAGAAGTTAATTTTCCCTGTTTGCCTAAAACCGACTCTGGAATAGTCAGCTTGCCTATATCATGGAGCAGCGCCGATTTAGAAAGCAAAAAAATACTGTCGAGGGTCAGCTCCTTGGCAAAGAACGCTTTGGCATACAAATTGGTGGCCAAAGCTCGCACATATCGGCTTGTGCGCTGCAAATGCGCGCCAGTTTCATAATCCCTGCTTTCCGTCAACAACGCCACAGCCATCATGGATACATCCTGCAGCAGTCCCAGCCCCTGGAGCCGTTCTTCCACTTGCGCTTCCAAATAAGAATTACGCTCACGCAGCTCCTCCTGCGCTTGCTTCAAGGCCATATACAGCTCACTGCGGGCCAGCAGCAGTGAGGCCGGACTGCTCTTGTCAATAAAATCACAACCCCCTCGCGCCAACCCTTCCGTTCCGTCCGCCAGTTCGCCGGATTCCAGCAAAAAAACTACCGGAACACTCTGCAAGATCGCTTCTTTTTTCAATAACGCACAAGCCTCGTAACCATTCAGTCCCGGCATAGTCACATCCAATAAAATCAGATCCGGACGCTTTAATTTAGCATATTCCAGCGCTTCTGTCCCATTAGCCGCCGCCACAACAAAATACTGCGCTTCCAGATGCTTCGCCAGCTGCAGCCTCCATTCCACCGCATCATCCACAACCATTACTACCAGCTTGCTTCGTTTCATTTCCACGCCTCCTCTGAACAAACCCTTTCGAGAATAAACGACAGAAAATTCTAATATTATTTTCTACATATTTTCCCAATTCCCTTTCGACTAAAAAAAGAAAACCCGCTGACGCAGTCCTTTAGAAGAGAACGTCACACAGAGTAACAGGGGGATGCAGAGAAAGGCCAGAGGAGTAAAGCGAGGGATCAACGAGGCTGCGGCGGCCGCAATTGTATTTGAGACTTTTATTGGAGCAAGACGGTCCGCAGGACGTAAACACAGGGTAAGGCGAATGACATTTTCGACTGTTTGAGCACAACGAGTTAAGAAAAAAACCTGCAGCAATGCCGCAGGCTCTTCCTTTACTTAAGTTCCGTCTTGCCGGCGCTTGGGGCCGACGTATTCTTGGCTCCAGTTGTCGTTTTTCCACTGCTGCCGTTCTTGGCTTTACTTGCACTAGAACTATTCTTACTCTCAAAACTAGCCTGCCGTTCCGAAGCCGGCCCTCGTTGCACTACCGCTGGCGGAGAGGCAACCCGAACCTCTCTGGGAACCGATTGTTTATACTCATTCGCCAGATTTTCCGTCTCCCGTCGATATCGCTCATCCATGGAAATTCCTTGAATGCGCGCCACTTTAGCCCGCAGTTCCGCCACATCAGGCAGCCAATAGCTTACATCCTGTATCCAAATGGGCGTACCTGTCACCCACTCCGTCTCCAGCCCCGCCTTCACCGCTTCATTGATAGTCGGCAGCAACTGCAGCATTTTAGCAGTTGGCATGTCGGTTTTTATGACCGAAGAAAACTCCTTGATCAATTCTGGCAGCTTGCTGAGCACTTGCGGGCTGGCCACCTCTTGAAAAAGCGCCTTTAGGAATTTCTGCTGCCGTGCTACCCGCCCAATATCGCCTTCCTCATCTCTATAGCGCACATATTCTATCGCCGTACGCCCGTTCAATTTCTGCACGCCCGGATAGAGGTCAATTTCCAGACCGCCATCGTCATCATAGGGGTCGGAATAGCGCATCCGTTTATCCACGTCGATCGTAATGCCGCCCACAGCGTCAACCATGCGCATGAAACCGCGAAAGTTAACGCTCACCGTATAATCAATCGGAATACCCAATAAATTTTCTATGGTTGTTTTAGACAAGGGCGCCCCGCCAAAAGCAAAGGCATGGTTTACCTTGTCCCAGCCATGTCCGGCAATCTTCACCCGTGAGTCCCTGGGAATCGAAAGCATGGTCGCCTTTTTAGCGTCATTATCAATGGTTACTACAAAGCTTGTATCCGAGCGACCCGCATCATCTCCCCGCTCGTCAACGCCAAGGACCAAAATGTTCACTTTTCCTCTCAACGGCGTCAGAACCTTGGCCATAGGCTGATCTTTCTCATTAAGCAACGCCAAACAAGCCGCCCCGGCTGATACCGCCAGCAGCAACACCGCCACTATAACAATCCACAGCTTACTCACGTGTTTCTTCTTTTTTTTAGAAAGTCTGGAAAGCCGCGAAAGTCCTTCTCGTCCATTTGTTTCCATCGCTAGTTCCTTCCTAGGCAAGTTTTACTACATCATAGACTCTTAGCGCCTTTGCTTAGGATAGTACTTTGAACAGGGTTTCGTCAAACGAAAGTTGCAATGGCAACAAATTTCTTTTTTAAAGAACGCCTTTGCCTCTTCGGGAACGGTTTTAAAATCGCTGCATCTCCAATGGACGAAAACGCAAACAAAGACTGTCTCCCGGCGCAAAATTCGTCCCGCCATGCAGCGGCAGGCGAGCCTTCCAAAGCAAGTCCCCCGCCCGCACTAGAACGCAGCAAGCGCCAATACCAGGCAGCACTCGTTCCACCTCCCCCTCCAACAAAGCCCAATCTTCTCCTAAAGTTGCTTCCTCTCCCGTTGCCAGTTGCAGCCCGTCCCCAGGCAAACAGCAAAAAGACGGCGACGCCCCCGCAAACCCGTCACAAGGGATAGAAAACGTTTCCGAAAGGCGCAGCAGCTGCTGATCACCGACCATTTCCAAGGTGCAGGGAAACAGATTGTCCATGTCAACCAGGCGGGCCACCTTTTCGTTTACCGGCCGCCGCAGCAGCCTTTCCGGCTCGTCGTCCTGAAGAATCCGCCCTTCCAAAAGCGCTACCGCCCGATCTGCAAAATACAAAACATCGCTAAAATGATGACTTACCAAAAGCACAGCCATGTTTTTTTGCTTCGCCAACTGCCGCAGTTCCTCCAGCAAAGCGCTGCGGGTCGCCACATCCAACGCCGCAAAGGGCTCGTCCAGCAGCAGCAGCTCCGGCTCCGTCACCAACGCCCGCGCCAGACATACCCGCTGCCCCTCGCCGCCGGACAAGCACTTAGCCTGCCGTTCCGCCAGATGAGCGCAGCCAAAGACAGCCAGCGCCTGCGCCACTCTTGTTTGTATTTCTCCGGCCGCCATGCCGCGAAAACGCAGCGGCATGGCCACATTAGCAAAAACGCTGCCTTCCAGCAGCAGCGTTTCCTGAAAAACCATAGCCGTGCGCCGCCGCAGCGCACGCGCTTTGCCAGTTGTAGCGCTTTCCCCAAAGAGGCGTATTTGCCCCGCATACGGCTGCAAAAGATTAATCGTCTGCAGCAGCGTACTTTTACCGGCGCCATTAGGGCCCACCAGAGCCGCCAATTCGCCCTGTTTCATAGCAAAGGAGTCGATCTGCAGCACCGGTTCCTTGCCGCCTCGATACACCGCAACCTCATTCATAGCCAAAATTTCCGTCATTTCCGTTCACTCTTCCTCTTGTGCTGCAGCCAGGTCAGCATGAAAACTACGCCAAAAGCGCCCAAGAGCAAAATCAAGCTGAAAGCGATCGCCGTATCGTAGTTGCCCTTGCCTACTTCCATCACCGTCGCGGTGGTCAAAACCCGGGTTTGGCCCTTGATATTCCCCCCCACCATCATGGACGCGCCCACTTCGGAGATGACTCGGCCAAAGCCGGCCATGACCGCCGCCAAGAGTCCCAAGCGAGCTTCCCTAATGAGCAGCCGGCTAGCCTGCCAGGGAGTCGCCCCGAGCGAAAGCAGCTGCAGCCGCAGCTTGGGATTCACACTCAAAACGGCGGCAAAACTAAGACCGCCCACAATAGGCGTCGCAATAATTGTCTGGGCGATCATCATCGCCGCCGGTGTATACATCAGTTCCCATTCTCCCAGCGGCCCGTAACGCCACAAACAGAGACTGACGAATAGGCCCACCACCACCGGCGGCAGGCCCATGCCGAAATTCACCAGCGCACTGCACAGCTGCTTGCCGCGAAAATCCCGCAAAGCCAGCCACACCCCCAGAGGAATGCCTAAAAGCACGCTGCATAAGGTGGCGACGCCGGACACTTGGATGGTCATAGCCGCCACCGCCGCCACTTCGCCATCTCCCGCCAACAGCCAAGAAAGCGCCTGTGTTATTCCCTCGCCAACCATGCTGACGGCCTACAGCCCAAAGTCTTTTTCGGTTTTGCCGCCATCGGCAAAGAACAACGGCTGACCGTACTTATCCTTGCCAAACGCGGCAATCAAAGCCTGTCCCTCCGACGAGAGCAAAAATTCGCGGAAGGCTTTCGCGCCCGCTTGATTGGCTTTAGCAAATTTTTCGCTATTAACTTCCATAACGTGATAAATGTTTAGCAGCTTGGCATCGCCTTCCACCAGAATCTCCAGCTTGATGTTTTTCTTTTGCGCCAAATACGTAGCCCTGTCTGTGAGGGTATAACCCGCTTTTTCGTCCGCAATCTTCAGCGTCTGTCCCATACCAGCGCCGGCTTCTTGATACCAAGGAGCGGCCGGTTTAAGAGCGGCGGTCTTCCACAATCCTACTTCCATTTTGTGCGTTCCCGAATCATCGCCACGAGAAACAAAGACGGCTTTCGCCTCGGCGATCGCCTGCAGCGCTTCTTGGGTTGTCTTGGCTTTTATCTTAGCTGCGTCAGCAGCCGGACCGACCAAAACAAAGTCATTGTGCATGACCAGCTGGCGATTAACCGCCGCGCCGCTGGCTACTACCTTTTTCTCAGCAGCCGGAGCGTGCACCAGCAGTACATCGGCTTCGCCTTTTTCTCCTAACGCTAACGCCTGCCCTGTACCTACGGCTACGGTTTTTACTTTATAGCCGGTTTTCTTTTCAAACACCGGCAGCAGCACATCCAGCAAGCCGCTGTCTTGGGTGCTGGTAGTGGTGGCCAAAATGATGTTGGGATTCGCCGGTTTGGGCGGCGCTTGCGGCGCGGCCGTGTCTTTACCGCCACAGCCGGCGGCAACTAAAATCAGCGTCAATAAACCAAACAGAAAAAATAAATTTTTACGCATCACACAATTCCTCCTTGAGGCATACGAATTTTTTCAAACTCCAGCTGTTCCATATCAAAATAAAGAATTTCATTCCTTAGGATCCGCCCCGTACCTGTCAGCAGCTTCACCGTCTCCTGGGCTTGCAAAGCCGCCGCCATCGCCGGCGTCGCCGCCGGATTGCCCAGCTCCGCTTCTACCCCTTGCGCCGGCGCTTTTTGCGTCAAAAAGACCGCCAAGTACGTATCTTCCGGAAAAAGGACCGCCACCTGGCCGGTAAAACCGGCAATCGCTCCGTGCACCACAGGAATGCCCAGCGCCCCGGCGGCCTGAAAGAGCATGCTTCGATCCCGCAGACTATCTAAGGCGTCTACGACAACGTCCGCTCCTGCCAACAAGGCTTGGGCCGTAGTCGTCGTCAGCATCTGCGCCACCGCCGTCACTTCCACTTCCGGGTTGACCGCAGCAAGGCGTCTCGCCGCTTCTTGGGCTTTGCTGCGCCCCAAATTTTCAGTAGTACATAAAATTTGCCGGTTCAAATTGTGCGCCGCGAAATTGTCGCCGTCAATCACTACTAACTGGCCCACACCCTGTCGGGCCAGGCATTCCAGCACATAGCCCCCCAGGCCGCCAGCACCCACGACGACCACCTTCGCCTGCAGCAAGCGCAGCTGTCCCGCAAGACCAATCGTGCCGAGATTGCGCAAGTACCGCTCCGGCATGCGCCCGGCTTTGATTTCTGCCAAAGACGCCTCTTTCGCCATTCAACCGCCTCCTACCGGCGGAAACAGCCCTACCCGGTCCCGCTCCTTCAAGACGTGCGTTCCATCTACGCCGACGCCGTTGACCATGCGCATATGCACCTTGGCGGCTTCGATACCGAGACGCTCCGCCAAGGAATCTACCGTAGTACCCTCTGGACAGTTGGCGCTAAATACGCCTGCCACCGCATCTGCTGGCGCAAAGGCCCGCAAGGTGGCAAACAGTCGAACTTCTAGTTGCACAGCCCCTCCTCCTTTGCTCCTTAATCCATTTTGCGCAGCCCCAGCATCACCCGATACGGTCCGGGCGTTCCCGGCGGCAGCAAGGCCACCCGATCCCCCGGTCGAATTCGGGCCTCCCCGGGGGAGACCGCCTTGCCATTAATCATGAACGCCTCTACCTGTGCCGCCTCAATTTCCAGTTTAGCCAAAAGCGCAACGCCGGTAATCTCCTCCGTCAAGGCCAACCGCAGCGGATTCTCCCACTGCCGCGTCTTGACTAGTTCGGATAACGCCATAAAGAAGCGGACTTCAATCAATCCTTCCATACGCTTCCCTCCTTCGCCGCAGCCACTATGCTCACTTATGTCTGCTCAACCATTTCCCTGGCCAAGAATGTCGCCGGAACCGCTTAGGTCATAGCCGCCCAAGGCCTCCACGTCCGCCCGGAACTCCTGCGAACGCAGCACCTCCAGCAGCAGCTCCAGGCGTTCATCGCAGGGTTCAAAATTGAGCAGCAAGTCGTATTGCTCCGCCGCTACCGGCAAAAATTCCAACCCCAGCGCCCTAGCCGCCGCCAAGACTCCCAAGCCAACATCCACTGTGCCGGACGCAACCGAAGCGGCCACCGTCATATGGGTGCCGACTTCTTTTTCATAGCCATTAATATCCGCCCCGGAAAGCCCCAGCTTTTTCAATTCATAATCAAGGAGCATGCGCGTGCCGGAACCGCGCTGACGATTAACAAAGGTAATTCCCGGCCGTGTCAAACAGCGGAGGTCCTGGATCGCCTTGGGATTTCCCGGCGCCACCATCAGCCCCTGCTGGCGCATAGCCAAATGCACCAGCAGCCAGGGGCGAGCCGGCAAATATGCCCGTACCTGCTCCAGATTGTATTGTCCGGTAGCCTCGCTCAATAAATGAATGCCCGCCAAATGCGCTTCGTTGTTGCGAATGGCCAGCAAGCCGCCCGTGCTGCCTACATTGGCGCAAGACAAATGAATCTCTTTTTTGCGCCGCCGCAAGTGAATGCCCAGCAGCTCCAGGGACAAATCATGACTGCCCACAGCCAGCAAACTATGGGCTGCATTGCCGCCCCGCAGTCTGCGCACAGCCGCCGTCGAGCCGGCATTAAGACCGGCGCTGCCTTCGGGAACGCGAATCAACCCTTGCGCCCGGGTCAGCGAGGAAATCAAGCCCGCTCCCCGACCTAGAGGCGCTGCTACCATGCGGCCTTGCACCTGTCCCAACGAAACGCGGACATACTCTTCTACCCCCACCGTAGACGCCAAGGGACGCACCACCACAGCCTCTTCTTCCGGCGCCTCAGCGCAGGAAAGCTTTTGCCGCTCTGCGAGAGCTTCCTTGACAAACATTTCCGCCGTCAACATCGCTGAAACGGGGTAGCCAGGCAGTCCGACTACCGGCTTGCCTGCGCAAATTGCCAGCACCACCGGTTTACCCGGCTTAATGGCCACGCCATGCACCAAGACCTCCCCTAGACGGCTGAGCACATCAAAAGTAAAATCCTCCGTGCCGGCGGAAGTGCCTGCATTGACAAGGACCATGTCGTGACGCCGCAGCGCTTCTTGGACCGCCGCCTCCAACGCCTCTTGCTGATCCTTGATAATGCCGTAACGCGTAGGCTCGCCGCCCCATTGGCGCACTGCCGCCGCCAGCATATGCGAATTAACGTCAAGAATGCTGCCTGGCTTCAGCTCCCGGCGGCTGGCAACCAGTTCATCCCCCGTAGGCAAAATCGCCACCTTCGGCTTTAAAATCACCGGCACCGTTTCCAGCCCCGCCGCCCACAAAGCCGCTATATCCACCGGCGAAATAACCTGACGCTCCGCTACCACAAGCTCATTAGCTACAATATCCTCGCCGATAATGCGAACATGCTGCCACGGAGAAGCGGCGGCGATAATTTCCGCTTCTCCCGCTGCAAAATGCACTTCTTCCACCATGATGACGGCATTGGTTCCCTCCGGCAGCACATCTCCTGTATCGACCACATAACAGCCGCCTTTGCTAAAAGGATGATCCTTAGACAGCAAAGTCAGCTTTACCGGCGCCGTTTCCTGCGCCTGAAAGGTATCCGCCGCCCGCACCGCAATGCCATCCATGGCGGCGCTGTTATAATGCGGCACCGACTGCGCCGCATATACCGAAGCCGCCGCCACCCTTCCTAAGGCTTCGTCTAGGGCCACCTCTTCCACCGGCAGTTGGTCAAAAAAACCGCAGGCAGCCAAACGCTCCCGCCACAAGACTTGAGCCTGTTCTCTTGTGCGGCAGTCTAAATAGGCCTTGCTTTTCCCCACCTCTCATGCGCCCCTTTCCGCCCCAGCCGTCACCGGCTGGATCATTACAGGGTCTCCTTGATACAAGCCGCTCTTGGCCGCCGGAATATGCAGCACCCCGTCAGCCTGGGCCAACACGCCGATAAGTCCGGACTTGCCTAAAATAGGCTCCGCCACATAGCCCCCGTCTTGCGCTAGGAGGCGTACGCTGATAAAATCGTCCCGCCCCGGGGCGGAAGCCAGATTGCGCGACAGCACCGCCGGCACACCGCGGGCTGCAGCAGCTTGGCGTTCGCCGCCCAAGCGCCGCACCGCAGGCGCCACTAATTGCCCGCACACCATAAAGGCGGCCACAGGGTGCCCTGGAAGGCCAAAAACAGGCACATCCTGGGCCATGGCGAAAATCGTCGGTTTCCCCGGCTTAATGGCCAGGCCGTGAAATAAAATTCCTGGTTGGGCCATGGCCTGCAAGGCCGGTACGGTAAAATCCTTGGCCCCTACCGAGCTGCCGCCGGAAATGAGCACCAGTTGGCATGTTGCCGCCGCCTGCGTCAGACCTTCGCAAAAACGTTCATAGCTGTCCTTAATAATGCCGAAGCGCTCCACTTCACAGCCCCAGCCACTTAAAAGCGCGCTAAGAGCGTAAGAATTCACATCGCGCACCTGGCCGCCAGCCGGTTGCACCCCAATATCCACCAGCTCGTCGCCGCTGGAAATCAAACCCACTTTGAGGCGTTTGCGCACCAGCACCTCCTGGCAGCCGCACGCTGCCAAAAGGCCGATATGCCGCGCGTCAAGGCGCACTCCTTTTTCCACAAGCACCTCGCCGCAAGCCACGTCCTCTCCTTGGGTCAGCACGTTCTCATTGGGCGCCGCCTTTTTTTGCACTAGCAACGTCCGCCCGTCGGGCTGTTCGGCATATTCTAGCATCACTACAGCATCCGCCCCCACCGGCAACATGCCCCCGGTGGGAATGGCCGCCGCTTGCCCCGGTTCCAGAGCAAAGCCCGCTTCTCGGCCCATATGTATTTCTCCCGCCACTTCCAATAAGGCAGCCGCAGCCTCGCTGGCGCCAAAAGTGTCGGCGCTGCGCACGGCATAGCCGTCAACGGTAGAGCGGGCAAAGGGAGGCAAATCCTCTTGCGCCAGGATATCCGCCGCCGTAACGCGTCCTGTCGCCGCCAACAGCTCCACGGCTTCTTCTTCCGCCACGGTCGTCAAGGCCTGGGCAACCACTTCCTGCGCCTTTTGCCAATCCAGACATGCTAAAAACTCCATCGTATCCCTCATTTCCCTTGCCAAGACAAACTTGAAAACAGGCCTGGCCGGAACCTATCCGGCCAGGCTGCTTTTCTTTTCATTTAAAAATCAAAAACCTTGTTCAGCTCTTCCTTGGGCACGTCAAAAACCACCTCATGGGGCGGCAATTTTTCCGTGCGGAAGAAATCCGGCACATCATCAGAGCCTTCGGCAATACCGGCTTGCTTATTGAAATGCCGTTCGTCCCGCAGTACCTGCTTGCCCATTTCCAGATAGTCCTCGACACTCTTGTTCCAGCCGTAGCGGGCGTTGCACATTTCCACAATGCCTTCCAAACCGGCAGGAATATCCAAAATGGCAAAGGCCACAAACAAGCACAGTCCTGTGCTGTCCACAAAGGCCGTGGCAATCTGCAAATTCCGCGACAAATCGACTTGGCCTTCCGCCACCAACGGATCCAGCTTGCCGCCGACATTCAGGATATTCGTAGCTACCGCATAGCCAGCAGTATGGTCTGCTCCCATAGGCGTTGTAGCGTACGTTACCCCTTGGCCTTTTACCGCACGCGGATCATACGCGGGAATGGCTTGGCCCTTCACCACAGGCACGCGGCGCATGCCGAATACCTTGCCCGTTACCGCCGCTCCGGCGCCAATAATCCGCCCGAGCGGCGTCGCCTGCCCCACTTCGTGAATCAGGGAAATGGCGGCTTTGCTGTCTCCTGCCGTGAAAAGGCCGGCTTCCATCAGCACGCCTAAGGCTACGCCGGTATCGATGGTATCCAGACCGTAATCGTCGCACAAGCGATTCATCAAAGCCACATCGTCCAAATTATTGATTCCTAAATTAGCGCCCATGGACCAAACGCTCTCATATTCAAAGCCGCCGGTAAGCACTTTGCCGTCTTTATCGTGATAAATCTGGGAACAGCGGATGACACAGCCCGGCGAGCAGCCATGCCCTACCTTGCCGCCCCGCGCTTTGATGGTCTCCGCCATGGTCTCGCCGCCAAGATCATTCGCGCCTTCAAAGCGTCCTTCGCTGAAGTTGCGTGTCGGCAAGCCCCCGGCTTCGCTCAAAATATTGACAAGCACGTCGGTGCCGTACGCCGGCAGCGCCTGGCTGGTAACGGGATGGGTCAACAAGGCATTGGCCAATTTTTTCGCACCGGCCCGATAGGCGTCTTCATCAGCATAGACAAGTTTCCCGGCACCGCTATCATCGGCCACAATGGCTTTAATGCCTTTGCTGCCCATAACCGCACCCAAGCCGCCCCGTCCTGCCTGACGGGTGGGAGCGCCTTCCATATCGGTAAAACCCACGCAGGCTGCGGCCATCCGCTTTTCTCCCGCCGTGCCGATACAGCCAATAGCCGTTTTCAGGCCGTACTTTTCTTGCAGCTTCGCTACGGTGTCATAAATATTCAGGCCTTTGAGCTCTGGCATCTCCACCAAGGATACGCCTGCGGCGGAAACTTGAATCACATAGGTTCCTTCCTGCGCCGGCAAGCCTTCCACAATAATGCCTCTAACACCCAGACGCCCCAGCTTCATACCCATGGTCCCGCCTACATTGCTCTCCTTGATACCGCCGGTCAAAGGGCTCTTAGCACCAAGAGACATGCGGCCGCCGTTAGGAGCGCCAGTGCCGGAAAGCAGACTCGTGACAAAAACCAGCTTGTTCTTCTCGCCCAAAGGATGCGCCGTCGGTTCCACTTCCTCTTCCACAAGGCGCGAACTCAAGGCGCGCCCCCCCAGCCCCGCATACTGTTCTCCTGCGTCTTCCTTAACCGACAAGTCCTTCATGTTAATTCGATAAAACATCCTTACACCGCCTTCTTTCCTTATTACACCTGATATTTTCACATTCTTTTTACAGCTGCCGCTTGCCCTTGGCACCGTCCACATTATCGGCTAACTCTCAACCGCCAATTTGATACATCTTGCGCGCGTTATCCGCGCCCCAGCCTTGCTGCATATAGTGCCTCTCCGGCTTAGCCAAAATAGCCTGACGAAAGAGCTCCGCTACTTCTTCGATCCCTGCCTGGCGGGAAAGGGCCGGTTTCAGATTCACCTCTTCCTTCCCAAACAAACAGCTCCGCAGCCGTCCATCAGCCGTCAACCGCAAACGATTGCAGGCCCCGCAAAAATGGTCGCTCATGGCGCTGATAAAGCCAACGGTCCCTTGACCGCCCCTCAGCTGATAGGTTTTGGCTGGACCGTTCCCCAACGGCGCTTCGCCTGCCACCAGCTCGTAACGAGCCGCCAGTCTTTCTTTCACTTCCTGCATAGACACAAAACGTTCTTCCCGGTAAAATTCCAAATTCCCCACAGGCATGCACTCAATAAAGCGCACATGAACAGGCATGGTTTTCGCCAAATACGCCAGCTCCATCACCTCCTGCTCGTTGATGCCCCTTAAAACAACGGTATTGATTTTCACCGGCCCAAAGCCTAGCTCCAGCGCCGCAGAAATAGCGTGCAATACACGCTGCAAGCCATCTGTGCCGGTAAGCTCTTTAAAAACGGCTGCGTTCAAAGTATCCAAGCTGAAGTTGACCCGCCGCAAGCCAGCTTGCTTGAGTTCCTGCGCCAGTTCTGCAAAGAGCATGCCATTTGTGGTAAGAGCCACGTCTTCAATATGCGGCGTAGCCGCTATCTGCCGGATCAGCTGCACCACGTTTTTGCGCACCAGCGGTTCGCCGCCTGTCAGGCGTACACTGTCAACGCCCACCATGGCCGCCGCCTGCACAACCCAGTGTATTTCTTCCAGCGTCAAAATATTGGCATGACCGAGATCAGGAACGCCGCTGGCAGGCATGCAATATTGGCAGCGCAAATTGCAGCGGTCTGTGACAGAAATACGCAGATAGTGAATGTTTCTTCCGTATGGATCAAGCAGGCTCCTCACCTCGTTTTCTATTTTCATTACTTCGTTGCTACCCTATTTCGCGGCGGCTGCGGCGGATTCCTTCTCCAAAATTTCCCTTGCAAGAAAAACCGCTCTGCTCTCTAAAAGACCAAAAACAAAATCCATTATTCTCAATTGCGTTTCTTGGCAACCTCCTGCGGTCTTCGAATGGCTCGCCACAACCGTTGGCCCACTTTATAGGCCACATAGGCCAGCGCCGCCGCAAACGCGACAAGCGAATGCCACGTAACATCCGCGGGATCATAGGTAATCATCCAGGCCAGCAAAATGCCTGCAAAGCTATATTCCGGCAAACCGAATTCTCGCTTCATTCTCTGTATCTGCGATTGTAGCGGCAGCATTTTTAGTTCCTTGCAATCACAGCCTGCCTCCCTTCCCTACTCTTCATTATAAAATAGAAAACCTTGTTTTACACTCTTAATTTACTGAAAATTCACTTCTTGTTTTTTATGGCCTTCACCTGTAAATTTACTGCTCTTTCTTAAAGGATGTGCTTATCTTTTTGTCGAATCATAACGATGTAAAAACAAACGCCTAATGAGCCAGGTAGTAGTTCCCCTCATGCACAATATAAGTACTTAGAAGGGAGGCTGTCACTATGACTCGTTCGGAAATGGACCTGCAAGCCTGGGCGGCCGGATACAATGCTGGTGCACAAGGCAAAGCCCCTGTAGAGGGCGCTTACGACAACTACAGCTTTCACTGCGGCTATGATGAGGGCGCAGCTGACAGAGCCCAAGCGGTAGACAGAGAAAAAGCCGTTCTTTCATTCATTGAAGAAACCTTTGAGCCAGATTTAATCAAAGTAGAAGATTTTGAGCTCTTCACCCACGGCAAACAAGTCATGGACCGAGAAGGCAAATTCATGCTGGTCTTCTTCGATTTGCTGGCCGACGATGTACAACAGTTGTTCCCGGATGAAGTTCTTCATTAATTTGAGAATGCGTGTAAAACGATAGGTTCTGAATGCGTGAAAAATCCGCGACTCCTTCTCGCCGAAGGTTGTCACGGATTTTTCACATTTCCTTCACCATTTGTACACAAAACCGCCAACCTCCTGTCATCTTTGCCGTCTATACTAAAGACATCAACCAAACAGGAGGGATTCAGATGATCAAGAAACGTTTAATCGCCACTTTGGCCACAGGAGCCATTTTAGCCTCAGCCGCTTTGGTTTCGGCCTCTCCCGCAGAACCTGGTCCAGGCGCTGGTCCAGGGTCCCGCATGGAACGCCCCTGCATGATGGACAGCGTAAACTGGACCGCCGAACAGCGTGCACAGTTCCAACAAGATATGCAAAAGCATCATGAAAAAATGATGGAGCTGCAAAAAGAATTCATC